>JAUHYN010000725.1 GCA_030426505.1 bacterium
GACCTTCGCTCACCTACGGTTCGCTGCGCGATGGCCTACGGCCATCTTTGCGGTCGTCCTCGATCGTTTCCGGAGCTGTTTCGACCCGGTCGACGCCCTAACTGACTGGCATTCCCGCTGACGCGTGACGAAGCGCGCGACCGCGAACGGCTCGAGCTCGCACTCGACCTCGTCGACGACGAGCGTTCGCGGGCGCGGACCGAGGTTCGCGACGACGCGCCGCACATCGTGCTCGAGGACGCAGACCCCCCGCGGCGCGGAGCGCGCGCGGACGCGGAGGTGGTCGTCCGGATCGAAGGCCTCGTTCAGGTCGCGGAGCGCTTCGAGCGTCTTGTCCGGTGCGGTCGCGAGCGCGCGGGTGTGATGTACGATCGGCGTCGCGGGCATCGCGTAGAGCAGCGCGTACGCGAGCGCGAGGCGACGCGGATCGTGATCGACGAGGGCGGCAAGCGAGGGGCGCTCGGCGGCATCGTCGGGGTCGAGCGCGATCGACATCGCGGCGCCGTGGAGGACGCGCGGTCGGTGGCGGAGCGCCTCGACGAGCGCGCCGCTGTCGCCGCCGGTGAGCGCGGCGCGGAGCGCATCGGCCGCGTCGTACCAGGGGACGAGATCGCCCTCGCGCGTCGTCTCTTCTCCGTGGACGACGAGCGCGCCACCGGCGAACGCGACCGGGGAAGCGGTCGGCGCGATCTCCGGGATGACGATCTCGCGGTCGCCGACGCTCCGGAGGAACAGCTTGATCAGCGCGTGGACGTGGTGGGCCGCGTCGCGCGAAGGGAGCCACCGGTCGAGCCGGTGAGGGCGCGCGCCGAGGACGCCGAGGCTCGCTTCGCGACCGAGTGTGCGGAGCACGCGCGCGAGGACGTGCGGGACCGCAGGATCGCCGAAGCGCGGGTCCGCGCCCCCGAAGTCGACGCCGACCGCGATCCTCAGGTCGAGCGCGCGCGCACGATCGAGGACGCGCTCGAGCGGCCCGATGCTCCCGGTCGCGAGGTCGGGGCCGACGTTGGCGAGCAGTCCGACGTTGGCGAAGCCGAGCGCGCGCGCGAGCTCGAACTCCGCCTCGAACCCGACCGACGCGCCCCGAGGATCGACGTACAGCCAGGGCGCGTGCGACCAGCGCCGCGGGAGTTGGGCGTCGCGCGCTCGCCACCGCGCGCTCCGGTGCGCGCGCGCCTCGTCGACGGCGTCGACGAACACGGCGAGGAGCCTCCGCCAGTCTCGGGGGGCGAGGCGTCGGCAGAGGCGGCGCGCGTGGTCGAGGGTGTCGGCGTCGAGCCAGCGGCCGGCCCGCGCCCAGCGCCGCTCCAGCCGGGCGGAGCGCGCGCGGAGGCACTCAGCGATCGTGACGACCGCGGGCCCTTCGAGAAAGAGCAACTCGCCTGCCAACCGGGCGCACTCGCGCCTCGGGCCGCGATGTCACCGCGCGGTGCCGTGTCGAGTCAGGGCGCGGTCGCGAACCGGCGCTCGACGCTCGCAGAGAGGCGCGCGTCGGAGGCGCCGACCACGATCGTGTGGTCGACGATCATCAGGAACGTGGCGTCCGCGGGGAGCGGCTCGACGTCGAAGGTCGCGGTGTGCATCTCGCGGTCGTAGTCCGCGAGGGTCACGTCCAGCGCGCGGATCGGCGTGCCCGTGCGCGACGTGAGCGCGACCGTCACGCCGCGCTCGAGCGACGCCGCGTCGACGCCCTCCGAGAACGCGACGACGATGGGCACCTCGCCCGCGGGGAGCACCGCGCCCTGCGCCGGGAAGGTGTCGACGACGACCAGCAGCGCGGGCGCGACGATCTCGGCGCTGCCGCACCCGACGAACAAAAAGACGAGGACAGCGAAGAGGCGCCGCATTCAGTTGACCTCGACCGCGGCGATCGCGCGCACGCCGGCGCGCCCGTCCGCGGTGATCTGGTGCGAGACGATGTAAGTCCCGGCGGTCATCGGGATCAAGCGCCGACACTGCTCCGGCGGGCAGCCGGTCGCGAAGGCGTCCAGCGCGCTCGGATCGGCGGGGCCGCTCTCGAGCGACCACCGCCGCGTCACGGAGGTCGAAGTCCCGACCGTGCTCGCGCGGCCGTCGAACAACACGAAGTTGCCTCGGCCCGCGGTGACGGGCGCGTCGATGCGCGCGACGGGGCGCGACGCGGCGTCGCCGTCGAACACACCGATCGCCGCGACGGCGAGCGCGTTCGAGGCGGCGGAGGTCGCGCGGGCGGCGACCCAGTAGTCGCCGGGGCGCGGCGGCGTGAACGCGAACGAGTCGCCCTCGACCTCCGCGGCCGTGTCGGCTTCGTCCACGCCGACGGGCAAGCGGAGGAACCGCCACGCGACGTCGGTCGCGCCGGTGGAGGACGCGGTGAGTCGGACGCGCCCCACGATGCCGCCGCACGCGTCGAGGCGATCGAGATCGGTCTGGCAGACGGCGGGGGTCACGGCGATCGCGACGGAGCTGGTCGGCGCCTCCGTCGCGGTGATCTGCACGAGGTCGCGCGCGACGAAGTCCTCGTCCGCCGCGGCGAGGTTCGCGACGTAGATCCCGGGCGCGTCCGCAGTGAAGCGCACCAGCGTCCCGCGGGCGCGATCGAGGCGCGCGTCGCTCGCCGCGGGCCGGGCCGCGAGGCTCCAATCGAAGCCGAGCGGATCGCCGTCGGGGTCCGACGAGAGGCTCGCGTCCAGGACGACCTCGTCGCCGACGCGTACGACGCGATCGAATCCGGCGAACGCGGTCGGGGCGTGGGCGATTCGGACCTCGTCGCCGCAGGCCGTCAGCGCAGCGGCGATCGCGATGGGCCCGGCGTAGCGCCTCACGGCCGCGGAGCCTACCACCGATGGCGGCGGGTGGGGCGCCTCGATGTCGCCACGCGGCGGGCCTGGCGTGCCCCACGGGGCGGTGCGATGATGCTCGGCCGTGTCGTCGATGGCTCCGCTGGCGCTGATGCTCTTGCTCTGTGGCGCAGACGAAGAGCCGGAAGACCACAGCAACCTCGAGGTCGCGCTCACGCGCCACACGCGCGAGGTGTATGCGGCCGACCTCGACGAGATCAAGAAGCGCGGCGTCCTGCGGATGCTCACGCGGAACAACTCCGCGTCGTACTACATCGCGCGCGGAGAGCAGCGCGGGTTCGAGTACGAGCTCGCGAAGGCGTTCGCGAAGTCGCTCGGGGTTCGGCTCGCGGTCGTGGTGCCGCCGTCGCGCAACGCGCTCATCAAGGGGCTCCTCGACGGCGAAGGCGACATCATCGCGGCGGGGACGACGATCACCGCGGCGCGCGGCGAGAAGGTGTTGTTCACGCCCACGGTTGTCTCGGCGCCGCGCGTGGTCACGACGCACGAACACATCGTCAAACCGCTCGAGACCCTCGAAGACCTCGCGGCGTTCCAGGTCCACTTGAGCTTCAGGTCGACCACGCTCCGCGACATGCGCGCGGTCGAGACGAAGCTCGGGCGCGCGCTGTCTTTGATCGACGTGACCGACGGCGTGGAGATGGAGGAGATGGTCAACCGCGTGGGGACGGGCCAGTACGAGGCCACCGTCATCGACGAAGACCTGCTGCACCTCGCGCAGGCCGCCGGCGAGCCGGTCCAGACCGGCGTCGTCATCTCCGAGCCGCGCGACAAGGGTTGGGCGGTCCACCCGGGCGCGCCCGCGCTGCACGCGGCGGCGTCCGAGTTCATCGAGAAGCACCAGAAGACCGGTCTGATCCGGATCCTGTACGGGAAGTACTACCGCGCGAACTCGCGGTTCGCGCAGCCCTCGCAGCCGCACGACTACCGCGCCGACGCCGCCGGCGTGATCTCTCCGTACGACGACCTGTTCAAGGAAGCGGAAGCGGAGACCGGCCTCGACTGGCGGCTCCTCGCGGCCGTCGCGTACACGGAGTCGCGGTTCGACGCGAAGGCGGAGAGCCGGTTCGGCGCGAAGGGGCTCATGCAGGTGCTCCCGTCCACCGCGCGGAGCATCGGCTTCAAGAGCCTCGCCGACCCACGGTCGCAGATCATGGCGGGCGCCCGGTACCTCGCGCGGTTGGTGTCGCGGTTCGACTCTTCGATCGCGGAGCGCCAACGTGTCCGGTTCGCGCTCGCGGCCTACAACGCGGGCCTCGGTCACGTGTACGACGCGCGCCGCCTCGCCGAGTCGACCGGCAAGGATCCCGACCGTTGGTTCCAGAACGTGGAAGAGGCGCTGAAGCTCAAGATGGACCGGCGCTGGCACGAGAAGACGCGCCACGGGTACTGCCGCGCGGTCGAGACGATCCAATACGTGTCCTCGATCCAGAGCCGCTACGACGTCTACGTCCGCCACGTGAAGCACGGCACGCGGGACGCCGAGTGAACGGCTGTCGGGCGTCACGACGCTTGACCCCGTCCTCGGGAGGCAAAATGGTGCGGCCGTGGATCCGCTGAGCGCTTCTCTCCCTCCGCCCGAACCGCTCCCCAACCTGTTCCTCGCGCGCGCGGAGCAGGACGCGGACCGCATCGCTTCCTACTCGAAGGTCGACGGGAAGTGGGTCGGGGTGACGTGGCGGGAGTCGCGTCTCGCGGTGGAGGAGACGGCGCTCGGGTTGCTCGAGCTCGGCGCGCAGAAGGGGACGCCGATCGCGATCCTCTCGAACACGCGCCGGGAGTGGGGGCAGGTCGATCTCGCGATCATGACGATCGGCGGGATCACGATCGGCATCTACCCCACGCTCACCGGCGCGCAGTCGCGGCAGCTCCTCGAGTTGTCGAAGGCGCGCATCGTGTTCGTCGAAGACCGCGCGCAGCGCGTGAAGGTCGAGGAGGCGTGCGCGAACCTGGAGCCTCCGGTTCAGTTCG
>JAUHYN010000726.1 GCA_030426505.1 bacterium
GAACAAGTAGAGGTACGCGGTGACGTCGGCCTCGGACGCGTCGCGCGCGAGGTTCATGGTGTCCGACTTCACGCCGTAGAAGAGCGCGGTCGCGACGTCCGTGGGTGGTGTCAGCCCCGACGCCATGATCAGCTCGGTCACCTTCGTCGACGTCGCGCCGTACTTGCCGCCCACGTCGAAGAACTCCGGTTCGGGCCCCTCGAGATCGCGCGGGAAGTGATGGTCGAAGACGATGTCCGGCGTGAACTCGTTCGGGACGCAGTGGTTCCCGACCTCCGGCTGCGTGTCGAGCAGCGCGACCAGGTCGTACTTCTTGAAGTCCGATTGCGACGTGCGGCGCATCTTGATCCCGAGGACCTTGATCATCGCCTTGTTCTCGGCGCGGCCGATGATGCCGCCGTAGCCGATGGTCGTGGACAGCCCCTCCAGCTCCTTCAAGAGCCAGCCGAGGCCGAGGGCGGACGCGATCGTGTCGGGGTCGGGGTAGTCGTGGGTCTGCGCGAGGAGCGTCTTCTTGTCATGGGCGAGCTTACGAAGCTCATCGAGCTTCGGGTGCGCACGCCCGATACAGGCCTCCATGTTCGGAGGTTCCACGGTGAGCGGCAGTCTCGAAGGCACTTGGGACCGAGTCAAGGACTCCCGACATGCGCGCGTATGGCGCGGAGCGGGTTGCCCCTTTAGAATGGCGCCGGTGCGCGCGTCGCCGGCCTTTGCCCTCGCCCTGACGTTGCTGGTGAGTGTGCCGGTTCGAGCCGAGCTCTCCGCGGTCAGTCGGAACACGCTGGTCTTCGTGACCTCCACCGAGGAGGGCGAGTCGTGGAAGGCCTACCGGATCGTGGAGCCCGCCGCCCCCGCCGCCTTCACCGTCCAAGGCCCGGGGCGGGTGCTGATCCAGATGCGCGCGATCGTCGAGGGCGAGGCGGACGTCGAGAGCGTCGCGGTCGTGCTCCTCGGTGAAGCCGATCGATCGCGCGCCGAGGATCGCATCGTGACCACCGCGCGCGTGAAGCCCGTCGTCGACGACGCCGCGCAGCTCGTCGATCAACCGCGTGCGCGCCGCCCGTCCGAGATCGGTCTCTTCCTCGTCGATCTCGAAGTCGGAACGCACCGCGTGACCGTCCGGCACTCCGCGGGCGCCGAGCTGCTCGTCAACGCGCGCTTCGCGCCGCCGCTCGAGACGATGGGCGGACTCGTTGTCCCGCGCACGAAGAACACGACCGAACCGATCGAGAGCGTCGGCCGCATCGCGGGAGAAGAGGGTGAACTCGTCGCGGAGCCCGCGCCGGTCGACGCGCCCGAAGCGGGAGACGACGCGGAGCCCGAGAGGACCGGACCGCGCGTCGCCGACGAATGGACCGACCCGGGCGAAGCGCCGATCGAGACCGCGCCCACGCGACGCGGCGAACCTTCGCTCGACGTCGACGACGTCGACACCGCTCCACCCGTCTCCGTCACGACCGAGCCGCGCGGACCGCTCACCGTGGAGGCGCCCCGCTTCGCGTTGGAGGTGCGCGGCGGCGCACTGTTCAACCGCTTCTCGCGCCTCCCGATGCCGCTCGTCGGCCTCGACGCGCGCGTCCCGCTCCCGGGCCTGGACGCTCGTCGGTGGTCGCTCGGCCTCGCGTTCGATGTGGGCTACGGCGCGCAGGACGTCGTCGCGCGCGGCGCGGGCGGCGCGCCGGTGAGCGTCGTCCAGGTCGCGCAGACCGCTTCGTTCGCCGGCCTCGATCTGAGGCGCGTGCTGTACACGGTGCCGGATCGCTTCGAGGCCTACGCGAGCGCGGGCGCGACGGGCATGTACGGCGTGTTCACGCTCGAATCGGAGGCGCGTCGCGAGAGCGCGGCGGTGTTCGGCGTGCTCGGCGCGTTCCGCGTCGGCGGCACCCTCGGCGATCGCGGCAGCCGCCCGTTCGCGGAGCTCCGTCTACTCAGTGGATTCGTCTCGTCGGACATCGTGCGCACCGTCGACGGCGCGGCCGGCGATGCGACGGGCTACGCGGCCGTGACTTTGGGCGTCGGGTGGCGCGGCGAGGTCCTCGCCGAAGTCGAAGCCGACTGAGCGCGCCGCCCGCTCACGTACATTGGCCGGTGGCGGTGTTGCACGTCTCTCCGGTGGCGCAGTCGGCGTTGGCGGTGCAGGCCGGGACGCACGCGCCGATGCCGTTGCCGCCGGAGAGGTCCGGGCACTGGTAGCCGGATCGGCACACGCCCGCGCCGTTGTTGCTCGGCGTGCAGCCTTGCAGGCAGGCCCTCGTCCCGTTGGAGTTGATCTGCACGCAGAGCTTGTTCGCGCCGCACTGCACGTCCGCCGTGCAGCCGACGGCGAAGCAGTAGCCGTCGACCCAGCCCGTCGCCATCCCGTTCATGTCGATCGGCTGGACGCAGAAGGGCTGGAGCGTCCCGGCGATGCAGTCGGCGTCCACCATGCACGCCGCGCCCGCGTTGGTCTCCTGCGCGGGCGGCGGGCAGATCTGCATGTTGATCTCCGTGCAGGTCAGCATGTCGATCAGGTCGACCTGGAACGCCACCGGGTCCGGCGTACACTGCGTGACGCAGTCCGCGACGTCGACCGTGCCCGGGCACTCCATCTCCGTGCAGCTCCGCAGCTTGTCGCACGCCTGCTGGCAGGTGAACCCGGTCATCTCGTTCTGGCAGGTCGACGAGCAGCCGTCGCCGCTCGTCGTGTTGTTGTCGTCGCACTGCTCGCCGGCTTCGACGATGCCGTTGCCGCACACCGGCGTGGTGCCCTCGTTCTGACAGGTCGACGAGCAACCGTCGCCGCTGGTCGTGTTGTTGTCGTCGCACTGTTCGCCGGCTTCGACGACGCCGTTGCCGCACACCGGGGTCGTGCCTTCGGTCTGGCAGGTGGCGGAGCAGCCGTCGCCGGGCGTGGTGTTGCCGTCGTCGCAGGTCTCGCCGGCCTCGACCATGCTGTTGCCGCAGACCGGGTTGGTGCCCTCGGGCTGACACGCGGAGGAGCAGCCGTCACCGTTGGTCCGGTTGCCGTCGTCGCAGCCCTCGTTGGACTGGAGCACGCCGTCGCCGCACGTCACGTAGACGATGCCGCCCGAGTCCCGCCGGTCACCGGAGCACGCCGCGAGGCCGAGTGTGAAGAGAGCGAGCGCGAACAGGTGCGCGGTACGGTGGAACACGACCGCGGCAGTATGGCGAACGGGGCCGAGCGCGCAAAGGCGGAAACGTACGGAGGGCTTCGCCGCTCAGGGCGCCCGGCGCGGGACCGGCGTCTCGTCGAGGAAGGGGACGTGCCCCGGTCGGGGTGCGACCTGGGCGGCGCGCAGGATCCCGCCGAAGCGCTCGATGTGACGGCCGAGCACGTCCGCGTCGTCCGCGGCGTCTTCCTTCGATTCGTCGTCCGGGTCGAAGAACAGCTCGACCGTGTCGTCGACCTCGTCGTCGATCGCCCACGGCAGCTCGTCGTCGCCGGTGATCCGACCGATCACGTCCGGGACGATCGGCCCACGCCAACCGCACGGGAGGATCAACGCGGCCGTGCGGAGCTCGCCGGTGCTCAACGCCTCGGCGAGGTGACGGACCGACTTGTTCTCGAGGTGCGGGTGCGTCCCGGCGGAGCCCATCGCGAGCCACGCGCCGTCCTCGACTTCACGCGAGCTCGACCACTCCCGGTACGGGACCTCGGCGATCCGACTCATCGCGGCCGCGACGATCTCGCCGTCTTCGGTCGCGTGGTAGAGCATCGTGAGCGGTGCGCCGAGCGATCGGATCGCGTCGACCATCCTCCGCACGAGCGTCCCCACGTCGGCGTAGGCCATCGGCTCCATGTCGAAGCGACCACCGTCGACGCCGCTCTTCTCCACCTCGACGAGGAGGCTGCCGTACTCGAGCGCCATCGACGTCCGCAGCGTCATCGGTTGCGTGGGATCGAGCGCGGCGAGGCGGATGCGCCCCTCGAGATCTTCGACGACGCTCGGGTCGAACGCGTCGTCGCCGCGCGCGGCCTTCTTCGCGAGTGCGAGCGCGGACTGGTACGCCTTGTCGCGCCCCGACAGGAGCGCGTAGCGCGCCTGGAGCAGGAGCCCGGAGCTCTCGAGCACCTTCGGGTTGACCTTGGCGATCGAGGTGAACGCGTCGTCGAGCGCGCCGCGCCGCGCGAAGAGGCGCGCCGACAGGTACTGCGCGCGATCGTGGTGGGCGTCGCGGGCGAGGGCCGCGTCGACGACCTTGCGCGCGGTGATGAGGCGCTCTTGCTGCATCAGCGCCGCGGCGAGGTCGGCGAGCTCGTCGGCGCCCGCGGTGTCGGCGCGTGTGAGGACGCGCTCGGCGAGTTGGCTGGCGCGCGCGACGTGGAACCGGCCGATCAGCATCGACACCAACGCCGTGGCGAGGTTGCCGAGGCCGTCGGCGAGGACGCGGTCGAGTTGTTCGAGGACCTGCGGGAGGCGGACGTTCTGCTCGCGGAGGACGCGCTCGATCTCGGCGATCCGCCCCTCGTCGACGAGGCGAATCAGCTCCTCTTCGGGCAACTCCGCCGGGGGAATGGGGGGCGGGGCCCCTTCGGGGGGGAGGGCGTCTTCCACCATGGGATGCGCCCCACGTAGCCGCTCGGGTGGAGCACGGCAAGGACGAGCCGCGCGCGGGGCTTTGTGGCGGGTTCGGTTTTTCGAATAGCATCCGAGGATTGCGCGCGAAGGAGACCATCGCGGGGCGGTACGAGCTCGAGAGCGTCGTCCGCACGGGCGGGATCAGCATCGTCTACCGCGGGCGTGACCTCCAGGAGGACCGCACCGTCGCGGTCAAGATCATCAACGTGCACGGCGC
>JAUHYN010000727.1 GCA_030426505.1 bacterium
CTTCTGGTCGCCGTAGATGTCGTTGAAGACGCCGTCCGAGTAGATCAGGTCGCTGCCGGAGCCGCCCATGATCTCGGTGAAGTTCGCGATGCTGACGATCGTGTCGTCGCCCGAGCCGCCGTCGATGTCGATCGCGATGTCGACGCTCGCGTCGATGCTGATGTGATCGTTGCCCGAGCCGCCCTTGATCGTGAGGTTCTTCATCTCGGCCTCGGTCAGGACGAACTTCTGACCGTTGATGTCGACCTCGTAAGCGTTCGGGCCGAGCTTCGAAATCGCGATCTCGTCGTCGCCCGCGCCCGCGTCGATCGTGATCGACTTCGACCCGAAGAGCCCCATCCACCCCGAGCTCCCCTCTTGCTTCACCGACGCCTCCTTGAACTGCTGCTGCCCGGTGATCTGATACAGAAACGTGTTCTCTCCGCTGACCTTCATGTCTTTGCTCCTTCTTCGACCCCGAGATGCACACGTCGCGCCACACGGTGGGTACGCTCGCCCCGCGCGCGGCGCGCCCCAACGACGGCGCCAGTTGCAACCGCTGCAAGTCGGCTCGAGATGAATCACGCCGATTGGAGAACTCGGTCGGGGGCGCTAGCTTGGGCAAGATGCGCGTCGGGCGGACGAACGGAGCCGTGCGCGGTGACACACGTGTCGCCGACGTCGCCTCCTTCGATCGCGCGCCGACCATGGCCGTCGCCCTCGGGCCCCGCTCGGTCGACGAGGTGCGCGGCCTCTTCGGCGGCCTCGCGATCTCGCGCATCGCGCGCCTCCCGCGCGCACTGTGGGCGCCGGTCGTCGCGGGCTACCTCGGTCGGAGCGTGGGCCCCGCGCGCACGCCCGTGTCGTCGTGGGCCGCGCTGCAAGGGAGCGCGGGCGCCGACGCCACACCCGAAGGCGTGAAGCCGCCGGCCGAGCTCGCCGAACGGATCGGCGCGATGAACCGCGCGTGGCCCCGCGGACACGAGGGCGAAGATCCGGCCGCCTTCGTCTCGGCCGCCGCCGCGCTCGAGCGCTACCGCGACGCGCGCCTCGAATCACTCGGCGCCGCACCGCGCCCCGACCACCTGCGCGCGCTCCTCCGCGAAGCGGACGCCATGCACGGCAAGCCCGCCCAGACCGAACACCTCGTCGCCGCCGCGCTCGATCTCTTCGAGCGGCACCGCGGCGCGCTCGCGGGCGTGAAGGGCTGGACCGACGAAGACACGACCCTCGCGATCTCGGCCGCGCCCTGGCTGAACCTCGCGGACCTCGAGACCCCGGTCGGCGTCCTCGCGGCGCACCGCAAATTCACCGACGACGAGTTCGTGCGCTACCTGAAGCCGCGCTTCGCGAAGAACGCCGCGATGGTCGAGCGGTTCGCTTTGGGCGGCGATGACCTCGTGGCCTTCATCCGCGGGTTCCGCGGCCCCGAGCAGCGCCTCGGCGCCGCCGCGCTGGACCTCCTCGAGGCCGCCGTCGCGATGGGCTCGAAGCCGTTCTTCCGCAACGAGCGCGGCGTCGACTTCGACAAGCTCGAAGGCGCGCTCCGCGGCAACGCCGAGCGCGCGCGCGTCCCGGATGCGCTCACCGACGTGATCGTGGATTGGGTCCGCGGCGGTGGCGTGGACCGCACCGTGCGCGCCGCGCGCGCGACGGATCTGTTCGTACGCTGACCGCGTTCAGAGCGCCGCCGCGATCCGTGTCATCGCGTCCGCGGCGCCGCGCTCGATCCGGTACTGCACGAGCTCGGAGATCGACGTCGCCCCGGGGTTGATCTCCACCGTGGGCACGCCCTGGCGTGCCGCCTCGATCACCGGCGCCACGATGTACGGGAACAGGCTGGAGGTCCCGATCGACAGCACCAGATCGAAGCCCCGCCGCAGCTCGGCCGCCATGGTCTGCACCTTCACGACCGGCAGCATCTCCTCGAACAGCACGACGTCCGGCCGGATGATCGCGCCGCACTCGGGGCACGGCGGCGGAACCGCGAGCCGCGAGAAGTCCTCGACCTCGTCGCGGTAGTCGCAGCGGGGGCAATACAGTGAATAGACGTGGCCGTGGATGTCGATCACGTTCGACGAACCGGCGCGGTGGTGCAGGCCATCGACATTCTGCGTGATCACCCAGACCTCGCGCGCGTCCGACTCGAGCGCGGCGATCGCCGCGTGCGCGGCGTTCGGGAGACAGCCCCGGCACGCCAACTCGATCTCCGCGAGGTAGCGCCAAGTCAGCGCGGGTTCGCGACGGAACGTGGTGCCCGAGAGCAGCTCCTCGATCGTGTACCGGGCCTCGACCGTGCGGTCCTCGTAGAGGCCGCCCACGCCGCGGTACGTCGGGATGCCGGAGTCGGCCGAGATGCCGGCGCCGGTCACGAACAACACGCGTCGCGCGCGCCTCAGGTGTTCGGCCACGTGCTCGACGGACACGCGGCGAGCATAGCGCGTCAGCGACTCCCGTACAGATAGAGCACCGCGAGCCCGAGGAAGTTGAGCGACGCCGTCGCGAACACCTCGTGACGCCAACCGCCCCCGTGGTACGCGCCGAGGTAGCCGGCTTGAATGCCGACGAAGTGCGTGAGCTCCGCGATCCCGACGACGCGCAACCCGACGCCGTGCCTCGACGCGACCTCCGGCCGATCGTGCCGGAAGCTCCCGAACACGAGGCCCGGCACGACGCCGAGGACGAGCGGGCCGGCCGTCCACCCGTAGCCGAAACCGAGGACGCCGAGGTCGTCGCGGCGGCCCTCGTCGAAGAGCGCGAGGTACGAGACCTCGGGGAGCAGGGTCGGCACGAGGCCGGCGCTCCGATCCATGAGGCGGTAGCGGAACAGCACACCGCCTTCGAAGGCGATCTCCTGCGCGGCGTTCGCGTCGAGGCGCGACGCGATCCCGAGCGCGAGGCGCGCGTCGAAGTCGAATCGATCCGAAGGTGAGCTGGCGGCGAGCGCGAGAGAGAGCAAGAGCGCCGAGGACATCGCCCTCGACGTTGCCAGCCGAACGCGCCGGGCCCAAACGCGCGATCGCGCGCACACGCCGCCTCAGAGCGGCGCGCGCGCGTCGACGACCGGGAGCTCGAGCGCGAGCTCGAAGTGCGTGACGCCGTGCGCGAAGGGCTCGCCGACCCACGCCTCGAACGCCGGCTTGTCGTCCGGTGCGTAGCCACTCGACGGGAGCCACGTGCCGTAGAGCCAATCGATCGCGCGCTGCTCGAGCTCGATGTCGCCGGCGATCTCGATCCGCGCCACGCGCATCGCCGGGAACTCGATGACGCTCACGTCCTCCGCGAGTTCTCGGCGCGCGATCTCGAGGCCGACGTCGTAGCGGCACTGGTCGAGGGGCACCAGCTCCGGATCTTCCCACATGTATCCGAGCCACTGCCCACCCGCGAGGCCTCGCGCGCGCGCCCACGCGACGAGCGCTTCGGCCGCGCCGGTCACGCGCCCCTCCTCGAACGGTCGATGCACCCGCGAGTACGCGACGAGGCGCGCGGGGCGATCGACGAGCTCGACCTCGAAGCCGTCCGGGTTCGCGTTGGGCGGGAGCTTCGCGATCGGGAAGTCTTCGCGGCGCGACTGCCGGTAGCGCGCGACGTCGAAGACCCGCGGCGGGACGCCGTACTGCGCCTTGAAGCTGCGCGAGAAGTCGGAGCTCGACGAGAAGCCACACGCGAGGGCGACGTCGGTCAGCGTCGTGTTCGGGCGATGCGACAACAGGTACAGCGCGCGCTCGAGGCGGACGCGCTTCACGAAGCTCGCGAGGGTCTCGCCCGTGAGGTGCTTGAAGATCCGGTGGAAGTGGAACGGCGAGAAGCAGGCGATGCGCGCCACGTCGTCCAGCTTGAGCGGCTCGGTCATGTTCTGGAGGACGTGATCGATGGCGCGATTGACCCGCGCGACGTAGTCGACGTTCGCAAGATCTGACAAGTCACGCGGCCCGCCCACGGTTAGGCTCCTCCTCGATGACGACCCAAGACATGAACCTCGGCGCCTTCTCCGTCAGCCTGGCGGTCAAGGACCTCGAAGCCTCCCGTGCTTTCTACGCGAAGCTCGGCTTCTCCGTCGTGGGCGGCGACGCCACACAGAACTGGCTGATCCTCCGCAACCGAACCCACACCATCGGGCTGTTCCAGGGGATGTTCGAGCAGAACATCCTGACCTTCAACCCGGGCTGGGACGACGACGCGAATCCCGTCGCCGAATTCACCGACGTGCGCGAGCTCCAGCGCCGCGTGAAGGCCGCGGGCATCGAACCCACGACCCAGGCCGACGAGTCGACGACCGGACCGGCGAGCTTCGTCGTCGTGGATCCCGACGGCAACGCGATCCTCGTGGATCAACACGTCTGAGCCGCGCGCTCCTGCGGGAGGAGACTCGCGTAGACGAACGCGTGCGCCGGCGTGGGGACGCCGGCCTCGCGACCGAGGCGCACGACCGCGCCGCTCCAGGCGTCGAGCTCGGAGCGGCGCTTCGCGACGATGTCCCGTTGCAGCGACGACGTCCCCTCCGCGGGGAGGCTGTCCACGAAGGCGAGCGCTCGTTCGACGGCGTCTTCCGCGAGCGCGACGCCGCGCGCGAGCGCGACCGCGCGGACCTCTTCCATGGCGCGGATCAACATCGCGCGGGTCGGCTCGACCGAACGCATCGCGCCGATCGTCACGCGCGTGACCGCACCGACCCCGCCCACCGACGCGACGAACAACAGCTTCGCCCAGATCTCGGACTCGATGTCCTGCGTGAGGCGCGCCGCGATGCCGGCGCTCTTCAGCGCGGCCTTCAACGCCTGCGCGCGATCCGAGCGCGAACCGTCGCGCTCCCCGAA
>JAUHYN010000728.1 GCA_030426505.1 bacterium
AGACCGCGACGAAGGCCGCGCCTCGATTCAACGCGGCGGCGGCGCTCGGGGGCTCGCTCCACGCGCAGCTCGCGCGGAGGTCGAGCTCGGCGCGGTGCGTGCCGACGAGCGCGATCCCGCCGGGGGAAGTCGCGATGTCCGCGACGCGATCGTCGAGCGCAGATCCGAACGCGCGCGCCTCCACCACCGCGCCCTGCGCATCGACGACGAGCACGAAGACGTCCGACCCGCCGCGCGCCTCGAGCGACGCGAAGGTCCCGTCGGGGCCGACGATTTCCACGCGTTGGTGGAACTCTCCGGTGACGATCGTCGCCCCGTCGTCGCCGGGCGCGAGCGCGATGACGGCGTCGTCGCCGGGGCCGGTCAACCAGAGCCACCAGGTCGTCGCGCCGGCGGCGTCGAGCGCGATCACGAAGCCGTCTTCGTCGCGGGCCGCGCGAGGACCCGCGAGATCGATCGTGTCGAAGAAGCGGCCGCCGACGACGTCCGTTTCGCCGCCCACCCGCACGACGTCCGTGGCGAGTTGATCGCCGGTGCCGCCGAACGCCGTGACACGGCGAACGCCCTCCGGGTGATCGTCTCCGTCGTCTCCGGGCGGCGGTGGTGGTCGCTCTTCGGTCACCAGGCAGCCCGCCCACGCGGCGTCGGGGGCGCCGTGTGCGGGGAGGGTCTCCGGTTCGCAGCCGGCCTCGCGCGTACACGCGGTCGCGGGGTCGAGGCAGACGAACACGAACGTGCGCTCGCCGGGTGCGAAGTCGTCGAAGCGGGTCTCGTGGACGAGATCCCCCGCGGTGAAGCGGAGCGACACTTCGTTCGCGTCCTCGTCGGGGACGACGCCGAAGCTGCCGAGCTCGCCGAGGTCGTCGGCGTCGCGTTCGAGGACGAAGCCGTCGCGCGCTTCGTCGCCAACGCCGAGCTCCACGCGGACGTCGCCGCTCGCCAACGTGGTCCTCACGTGGACGACGAGCTGGCGACCGTCGGGTGCGGAGCAGCCGGCGAGGAGGAAGAGCAGCAGCGCCCGCTTCATCGTGCGCCTCCGAACGCGCCGCGGGGCGCGAGCCCGCGGAGGACGACGTCGTGCGTGCCGCCGTCGTAGTCGGGCGCGGCGGGGCGCGTGATCGCGTAGGTGACGGCCGCGCTCGCGGCGGCGACGATCGCGAGCCCACCGATCCACCACACCCACGTGCCGTCGTCGTCGTCCGCGACGGTGGGCGGCGGGACGAGCGGTGGTGGGGCGCGCGTGAGTTCGGGGAGGGGCGCGGCGTCGAGGACGATCGCGACGTGGCTGCCGGGAGCGAGGTTCGCGTCGCGCGTCTGCGACGCTCCGCTCGCGTCGACGAATCGGATCACGTGTGCGCCGGGATCGAGGACGAGCCCGAGCTCGCCGTCGCCGTCCGCGATCGGCGCGCCGTCCAGCGTGATGGCGGAGGCTCCGTTGCGCATCGACAGCGCGACGTGGACGAGCTCGGCGCGCAGCGCGGCGACGAGCGTGCGCGCGTGTTCCACGCCGTCCGTGTGGCCGGCCGCGGTGGCGGCGTCGAGGAAGGCCTCGAACGCGGCGATGGCTTCGCGGCGCTGTCCGGCGGCGCGGTGTGCGAGGCCGAGGTTGTATTGGGCCGGGAGGCTGAAGCGGCGCTCGAGCGACGCGGTGAACGCAGCGATGGCGGCGTCCGGGGCGCCGGCGTCGAGGTGATCGAGGCCGGCGCGAAACGACGCGCGGGCGGCGTCGAAGTCGGCGTCGGGCGCCTCGGGTGTGGGCGGCGCGGCGGCGGTGATCAGGGCGCTGACGGCGGCGAAGAGCAGACGAATCCTCACGATGGTGGTTCCCCCGCGGGGATCATTGCAGAGGGTTCGCCCAAATAACAGACCGCATGGTATGTGTTCCGGTGGGGTGGTGGAGGCGAGGACAGAGCCGCCGTCGCGCGTGGGGGCGTGCGTCGCGGAGCGGTATTCGCTGCTGCGCGTGATCGGCCGCGGCGGGATGAGCACCGTCTACGAGGCGGAGCACGTGGTGACGCACCGTCGGGTGGCGGTGAAGACGATCGATGCTTCGGTGGCGTTGTCGGTGCCGACGATCGCGCTGAGGTTCCTCCGCGAGGCGCGCGCCGCGGCGACGATTCGCCACCCGGGGCTCGTCGACGTGCTCGACGCCGGGCAGGAGGACGACGGGAGCCTCTACCTCGTCCTCGAGCTCCTCGACGGCGAGGATCTGGAGCGCGCGCTCCGCCACGGGAACATCGAGCCCGCGGACGTGACCGACGTGATGATCGAAGTGATCGACGCGCTCGAGGCGATGCACGCCGTCGGGTTCGTTCACCGCGACGTGAAGCCCGCGAACATCTTCCTCGCGCGGACGCGCGACGGGGCGCGGCAAGTGAAGTTGCTCGACCTCGGGATCGCGAAGCAGATCACCGGCGCGTCGGTCACGGAGATCACGGCGACCGGCGTGCTGTTGGGGACGCTCCACTTCATGGCGCCCGAGCAGGCCGTCGGCCGCGACGTGGACGCGCGCGCCGACGTGTGGGGCGTGGGGGCGACGCTGTTCTACGCGTGGGCGTCGCGCCCGCCGTTCATGGCCGCGGCGCCGGCGGAGCTGCTTCGGATGTTGCTGGAGGACGCGCCCCCGGCGATCACGTCGATGGCGCCGACGATCCCGATTGCGCTCGCGGAGGTGATCGACCGGGCGTTGGAGCGGACCGCGAAGCGACGCTTCGGCGACGCGGCGACGATGCGCCGCGCGCTCGAGCGCGCGCGCGACGCGAAGCCGCGCTACGCGTCGATCGAGATCTCGGACACGAAGGAGCTCGCGCCGCCGGTCGTGGCTCCGCGTCGCCCCTGGGGCGCGACGGTGGTCGGCGCTGTCCTCGCGGGCGCGCTCGTGGGCTGGATGTTGCGGCCGGGATCGCCGTCGCGCGTGAAGGTGGAGGCGCTCGCGCGCAGCGGGGAGCCGAATCGGCGCGCGGTGGGCGAGGGCCCGGACCGCGCGGCTCGCGTGGGTGTGGTGCGTGCGGATGCGGGCCCGGATCGCGCGGGGCGCGGAGGCGTCCGTGCGGTGCGCGCCGACGAACCGGCGGAGTCCGCGCGCGACGACGACCGCGCGTGGGTGTACGCGGGCGCCGAGCGCTCTGCGGGCGAGCCGACGGAGGACGCGCCGCTCGTGCGACCGCGCCGCGTACGCGGCCGCGAACCCCGATCCGAAGAACGACACCAAGACCGACGCGACTCGGACGCTTCGCACGCGTCTCGACCGCGGCGCCGCGCCGCGCGCCACCGCTTCGACGGGCACCGCGGGGGGCGGTGCGCCGAGCGCCTCGGGGGGAGGCGCGCTTCGAGGCGAGGCGCGCGGCACGGCGCCCGCGTCGGAACCCGCGCCGCGGCGCGCGGAGGATCCGATGCGCGACTACGAGTGACGGTGTTCGGCGCGCCCCAGGCGATCGATACTGCGCCACGATGACGGCGCGGATCGCATCGCTCCTCCCCAGCGCGACGGAGCTGTGTTTCGCGCTGGGGATCGGCGATCGCCTGGTCGGGGTGTCGCACGAGTGCGAAGCGCCGGGCGTGCCGGTGCTGACGCGATCGTTCGTGGACGCGCGCGCGACGTCGGCCGAGATCGACGCGCAGGTCCGCGCGCGGGTCGACGCCGCGCAGCCGATGTTCCTCCTCGACGAGGACGCGCTCGAGGCTGCCGCGCCCGATCTGATCCTCACGCAGGACAGCTGCGCGGTCTGCGCGATCCCGACGCGCGACGTCGCCGGCGTGGTGCGGGATCGACTCGGAGCCGACGTCCCGATCGTCTCGCTCGCGCCGCGCGCGTTGGACGACGTGTTCGCGAGCTTCGTGGAGGTGGCGCGTGCGGCGGGCGTCGAGGCGCGCGGGCGCGCGTTGGTCGATGGGATGCGTGCGGGCCTCGATCGCATTCGCGCGCAGTCGTCGGCGTGGGCCCCGAAGCGCGTCGCGTTCGTGGAGTGGCTCGATCCGCCGATGCTCGCCGGGCACTGGACGTGTGAGCTCATCCGCGCCGCCGGCGGGGAAGCGGTCGGGGGGCACCCGGCGGCGCCGACTCGACCGACGGACTGGGCGTCGGTCCACGCGCTCGCGCCCGAGATCGCGATCGTGTGTCCGTGCGGTTTCACGGTCTCGCAGACGCGGCGGGAGCTCGCGGTGGTCCGCGAGGCGCTCGGTGAGATCCCGATCGCGGTGATCGACGGAAACGCGTTCTTCCACCGGCCAGGGCCGCGCCTCGTGCATTCGGCGGAGCTGGCGATGATCGCGATCGGGGGTCTGGAGCGCGACGTCCTCGCGAACGAGATGCTGGTCTTCCCATCGTCGTGGCCGCTCGGCTGACGTTCGCCTATCATCCGCGCCCGTGGCGTCTCATCGCGATCTCCTCATCCAGTACGCGCTGTCGTTCCCGAACGCCTGGGCGGATCACCCCTGGGGCGAGGTCGTCGCGAAGGTCGGCAAGAAGGTGTTCGTCTTCTTCGGGACGGGCGAGGGCAAGGCCTTCGGGATGAGCGTGAAGCTCCCGCAGTCGGGCGGGAAGGTGTTGATGGCGCCCTTCGCCGAGCCGACGGGCTACGGCCTCGGCAAGGCCGGGTGGGTCTCGCTCGGCTTCGAGGCGGAAGACGACGTCCCGCCGCCGTCGATGCTCGCGGCGTGGATCGAGGAGAGCTACCGCGCCGTCGCGAACAAGACGCAGGTGAAGGCGCTGGACGCGGCGCCGCCGGAGGCGCCGGGCGGCGACGGTGGGGGCCAGGAGCCCGCGGGGGAGAGGGGCGACGCCAAGAAGG
>JAUHYN010000729.1 GCA_030426505.1 bacterium
GGAAGAGCGTCGCCACGCCGAACAGAAGGCCGCGCTCCAAGCGCTCGGCATCCCCGAGTCCGCGTGTGAGGCGCTCGCGTTCGCCGACTTCGGCAAGTACCGCGACAACGGCACGCGCTCCGAGCCCGCGACCGCCGCGGACACGTTGGCGAAGTGGGGCCTCGACGCGCTCGTCGAGTCGCTCGTGAAGAAGATCCGGACCGAGCGCCCCGACACCGTAGTGTCGTTCGAGCCGAACCGCGATCCCAACTACAGCCTGCACGGTCACCACCTCGCGATGGGCGTGGCGTCCATGCTCGCGTTCCACCTCGCCGCCGATCCCGAAGCGTTCCCCGAGCAGGGCCTCGCGCCGTGGGCCGCGCGGCACCACGAGGTCATCGTGCCGGGTCACGCCGAGACGGACCGCGGCACCACCGTGACCATCGACCACGTAAAGAAGCTCGGCGCGCTGCACGCGCACGCGTCGCAGGGCTACTCGACCGAGCGGCTCGTGCGTCGGCTCGAGGCGAACGACGAGAGCGTTCGAACGGAGTCGTGGCACCGGCTCCAGTCGCGCACGCCGGACACGCCGAGCGCGATCGGCCGGCTGGAGGCTCCCCGATGAAGAGCAGACTCGATGCCCCGACGATCAAGTCCCCGACGACCACGACCCCGGTCGGATCGGTGCAGGGCCGCGACGTCCGCGCGCAGAAGATCGATCAGTTCGGTGCGGGCGGCGCGCGCGTCGACGTCCCCGCGGGACAGCTCGCGGCGGTGGCGCTCCCGGGTAAGAAGTCGCCGCTCGTCGCCGCGCTCGCGGACGACCCGGCGGTGCAGGCGCTCTACGGATTCACGCCGATGCAGCAGCTGGTCGAGCGCATTGGCGCGCGTGAGTATCCGCGCGAGGCGATCGCGGATCTGTTGGCCGCGCAGAACGGCGCGCGCGGCGCGTCGCCCGCGGTGATGAAGAACATCGAGCGGTTGCGCTCGCCCGACTCGGTCACGGTGGTGACGGGGCAGCAGGTCGGCCTGCTCGGCGGGCCGCTCTACTCGCTCTTCAAGGCGCTCGGCGCGGTCAACGAAGCGGCGGCGCTCACCGATCGCGGCATCGACGCCGTGCCGGTGTTCTGGCTCGCGTCGTACGACCACGACCTCGCCGAAGTGAATCACGTGCAGGTCGTCGGGAACGGCTACGAGCCGACGAAGGTCGCGCTCGAGGCCGAGTCGCGCCAGGACCTCGTCCCGGTCGGCGACCAGAAGCTCGGTCCCGACATCGGCCGCTTCCTCGACGACGTGGAGAAGTCGCTCCCCGAGACGAAGCACAAGGCCGCGACCATGGCGATGCTCCGCGAGATCTACACGCCGGACGCGACGTACGCCGGCGCGTTCGCGAAGTTCGTGGGGCGCCTCACGGACGACCTCGGTCTCGTGATCCTCGACCCGAACGAGCGCGGCTTCAACGCGCTCGCGAAGGGCGTCCTCGAGCGCGAGTTGTTCGGTGAGTCGAGCGCCGGCGCGCTCGCGGCGAACGCGGCGCGCCTCGAAGAGCTCGGCTACGAGCCGCAGATCGCGCTGCGCGACGATCGCTTGAACGTCTTCTTCGTCGACGACGAGGGCCGTCGCGTCTCGCTCGCGAAGAAGGACGGTGGCTTCGAGACCGGCGGCTCGCCGCGCTTTCTCGACGAGGCCACCGCGCGACGCCTCCTCGACGACGCGCCCGAGCGCTTCAGCCCGAGCGCGTTGCTCCGCCCGGTCGTCGAGGACGCCGTGCTGCCGACCGTCGGCTACGTGGGCGGGCCGTCCGAGCAGAAGTATTACGCGCAGGCCGGTGCGGCGTACGCGTGGGCGGACGTCCCCCCGCCGCACGCGCTCGCGCGCCCCTCGTTCACCGTGGTGCGTGCGGCGGACGCGAAGCTCCTCGGCGACGCGACCGACCAAGGCCTGCCGGCGCTCCTCGCGGACGCCGACCCGAGCGAGACCGTCGGTCGCGCCGGCGTGCCGAAGGAGATCCGCGTCGCGTACGACGCCTTCGACGCGGTCGCGTCGCGCCTCGAGGCGATCGGCGCGAAGATCCCGGAGCGGCTCGAGGCCGGCGCGCAGTCCGTGTCGATCCGTGAACTGCGCGATCTGAAGAAGTCGATGAACACCGCGTTCACGCGCGCGAGCAGCGCCGTCCGCGCGGCGGGCAACGAGCGGCTCGAGCGTGGACTCCCGCACGCGCAGGAGAAGGCGACGCGCGCGCTCGACGGACTGATCGAAGGCCTCGAGCAGGCGACGCCTGCGCGGACGCCTTCGCTCGGTGGCTTGGGCGCGGTGATGAAGGCGCTCAACGGGTTGTCGAAGCAGCTCGTGAAGGTCGGTCGTCAGGAGCGCCCGGAGCTCGTCGACACGCTGTCGAAGCTGCGCCCGGCCGGCCGGGATCCGCAGGAGCGGACGATGTCGATCGCGCAGCTGTTGGCGGAGGTCGGACCGGACATCGCGAAGCAGCTCCTGCCGCGCGCGCACGTCCGTCAGACCGGGCCCGAGTTGATCGTCGTGGGGAAGGACGCGTGAAGATCCCGAAGGACGGTGGCGTCGATCGCCCGCGCTACGATGCGTACTCGAAGCCCGCGAGCACCGACGGTGTTCGCTTCTCGCCGGTGGACGCCACCGCGGAGGCGGAGCAGCGCGGTCGCGTCGCGCAAGGCTTCCTGGGGCTGCTCGACTCGAGCCGCGAGCAGACCTTCCGAGTCTCCAAGCCGCTCAACGTTTCGGTGATGTGCCTCGGTGGGATGGGCGGCAGCGGGAACGTCGCGCGCACGTGCGCCGCGGGGCTCGCGGACGCCGGACACAACGTCCACCTCTTCTCATCGCGCGAGGCCTTCTACGACGACGAGCGCTCGCTGAGCGTAAAGCTGCGCGAGGCGGACGTCCCGAAGACGCCACAGGAGCCGGACGCGAGCTGGATGAAGCCGCTCGCGAAGCAGCTGATCGCGCACGTCGAGGCGGACGGCATCGACGTCATCGACGTCCACTACGCGGCGGGCCTCCTCGGGGCGGCGATCGAAGCGAAGGACGCGCTCGCGGCGCGTGGCAAACACGTGAAGGTCATCGCGACCCTGCACGGGTCCGACGTGTCGATCTGGGGCAAGAACGCGGCGCACCGCGACGCGATCGCGGAGCAGCTCACGCGCTGCGACGACGTCACGTGTGTCAGCCACAGCCTCGCGGATCAGGCGCAGCGGGTCTTCGGGCTCACGGCGCGCCCGCGGGTGGTCGAGAACTCGATCGACGCGCTGCGCTTCCACCCCGGCCAGTGGTCCAACATCCGGGAGCGAATCGCGCCGCACGGCGAGCGGATCTTCTGCCACGTCTCCAACATGCGGCAGGTGAAGCGCCCGATCGACGCGATCGACGCGTTCGCGAAGACGCGCAAGGCCGGCCTCGCGGCGAAGCTCCTGCTCGTCGGCGACGGGCCGCAGATGGAAGCGATGTACGAGCGCGCGGTGCAGCACGGCGTCGCGGAAGACATCCTCTGCACGGGCCCGCAGCCGGCCGACAAGCTCGCGAAGTTCGTCGCGGCGAGTGACGCGGTGTTGGTGACGAGCGAGTCGGAGAGCTTCTGCCTCGCCGCGCTCGAAGCGATGGCGTGCGGCACGCCCGTGATCGGGACGATGTGCGGTGGGCTCGAGGAGATCATGGCGACGGTCGACGCGAACGACGGGATGTCTTCGCTGCTCGCGCCGGTCGGTGACACCGACGGCCTCGCGCGCATCGCGCTCGATCTCTTCTCGGACTCCGACCGCTTCGAACGGATCCAGGGGGAGTGCGTGCGCGTTCCGCTCGAGCGCTACCCGAAAGACACGCAGATCCGCGGTTACCTCGAGCGCCTCGAGGACCTCCGCCCGAGCGGCCTGGAGATCTCCAGCCGGCCGCGATCGCATCAGCCCCACAAGGGGGTCTCGGTGCTCGACGTGCAGCTGCAGAACATCGGCAAGCACGTGAAGACAAAGCGACAGAACTCGACGTGAGCGCACCGAACGGAACAGCCAGAAACAAGACCTGAGGCACGACTTTCATGACTCGCATCGACCGCCCCGGCGCTCCGCGCACGTACTCGACCGGAGACACTTCCCCGCCCCCTCCCCCGAAGAAGAAGGAGGGCGGCTTCTTCGGCTGGCTCGGTCGCGTCTTCGGCTTCTCGCCGGTCGAGCAGGACACTCGCCCGGCGCTCGTCCGCGAGCTCGCGAACACCGACGCGGCCGTGTTGGTCCGCGGGCACAGCGAGTTCCGCGTGGAGAGCGGCGCCCACGGTGATCTCGCGCCCAAGAAGTCGGGGCCGCCGTCGCGCGCAGCGCTCGATCAGATCGGGCGCCTCGATCGCCCCGTCCTCGCGATCGCGGAGTCGTCGCGCGGCGCGTCGTACGGGCTCGTGTTGCCGCGCGGATTCGACCGCGCCGCGCCGTACGAGATGCGGACGGTCTATCCGCCCGCGGGCAAGAGCGTCGCCGACGTCGTGCGCGCGCTCGCGGCGGATCCGCCGGACCTCCCCAACACGCTGATCGTCGTCGGCGATCCGAAGCGCGCGCCCACGGACGCGAAGAGCGCCGTGCTCGAAGAGCTCGTCGAGGACTTCTCGGTGCGCTTCGAGACGAACACTTCGCAGGCGCTGCCTTCCGACGCCGCGCGCTGGAGTTCTGCGATCACGAGCGGCGCCGGCGCCGACACCATGACGGGCGGTGCCGACAGCGATCGCCGCCTCGTCGACGACGTCAATGACAACGTCGTGGAGAGCACAGCCGACGGGGCCGGCGATGAGGTCCATTCGTCCG
>JAUHYN010000730.1 GCA_030426505.1 bacterium
ACGTCGTGCTCGACCAAGTCCAGAAGCACGGCGCCGCCGTCGCGCACTACGAGAAGTTCTTCTACCCGCTCGACGCGATCGGCGACTGGAACCTCGGCTACGGAGCGCGCGGCTTCACGCAGTACCAGTTCGTGATCCCGATGGAGGGCGGCCGCGCGAACATCCGCGAGCTCCTCGAGACGATCGCGACCTGCGGGCAGGCGCCGTTCCTCAACGTCCTGAAGCGCTTCGGCCCCGAGCGCCCGGAGACGATGCTGTCGTTCCCGTTCGAGGGCTACACGTTCGCGATCGACTTCCCGATCCGCGACGGCCTCGCCGAAGTCCTGCGCAAGCTCGACGAGCGCGTGCTCGAGATGGGCGGCCGGATCTACCTCGGCAAGGACGCGTTCCTCGGCCGCGACATGTTCGAGCGCATGTACCCGAAGCTCGGCGAGTGGAAGGCCGCGAAGGCGAAGTACGATCCCGAGGGCAAGCTGTCTTCGAACATCGGACGCCGCCTCGGGCTGTCGAACTGAACGACTTCCAGGCCCGGTCCCGTTGACCGGGCGCGGAGACGGCGCCCATCCTGGACGGGTCATGGCAGATGACCTCACCCCGACGCTCCTCCGCGAGATCCGCGACGAGATCGTGGGCCTGCGCCGCGAGACCCACGCGGGCCTCAGCGAGCTCCACGAGCGCGTCGACGGCACGAACAGCCGCCTCGACCGCCTCGCCGAGGGGCAGATCCGCCTCGCGACCGAGGTCGCCGAGCTGAAGGGCGAGGTGACCGACCTCAAGAGCGAGGTGACCAAGCTGAAGGGCAGCGTCGAGCGCATCGAGGTGCGCTTCGACCGGTCGCTCGTCACCTCCGGCGCCGCCTTCCGCGATCTCGAGGGACGGGTCCATCGCCTCGAGATCCACACCGGGCTCGACGAGTAGCCCGGCGAGCGCGCTCTACCCCGCGAGGTACTCGAGCAGCCCCGGCACCACGCGCTTCAGCAGCTCTTCCCGCTGGTCCATGCTCTCCAGTGCCCGCGCCAGCGCGCGCTCCGCGCCCTTCGGCGGGTTCGCCTCGAAGAACGCCACGATGTCCGCGCGCTGATCGCCCGGCAGGCGGCCGACCGACTCGACCACCCGCGAGATGCCCATGTCGCCGACGCGCTTGTTGAGCGTCGCCCAGTTCGCCTTCACGTACGCCCACGCCGCGAGCTGGCTGTGCCGGTGCCCGAGCAGCTGCGAGACCACGCTCCCCACCGCCTCTTGCGGGATGAAGCCGTCGTCGAGGTGCGCGATCGTCCGCGCCGTGAGCGCGTCCGGGCGGAACGCCGCGAACGTGTAGAGGTACCGCAAGCTGTCTTGCGGCGCCGCGGCGCTCTTCCGGCGCTGCTTGTACGTCGCCTCCCACGCGTCGTAGCGCTCCGCGCCGCCGAACTTCGCCGCGACGCCCACGAACGTCCCCGTGAGGTTCGGATCGATCGACCGCGGGTCCGCGCGCTCCTGCTCCGCGAACTTCTCGCACTTCGCGATCGCCGCCGCGTCGCGCGCGATCGAGGCCAGCGAGAAGATCGCGATCGCCCGCCGCTGGACGTCGTTCTGCGGCTCGCCCTCGCGCGGCGTGAAGCCGAGCTCCTCCACGTGCGGCGCGAACCGCTGCGCGATCACCGCGCGGATCTTCTCCAGGCCGTCCGCCGCGTCCTCGCCCGCCAACTCGAGCAGCGCCTCGAGCGAGCCGAAGCGATCCGTCAGCGACCGCACCACGTTGTGATCACGCGACGCGACGAACTCCTCGAGCACCGGCATGAACTCGCCGATCGCGCGCGTGCCGTTCCGCACCAGCGCCCACTGATCTTCGATGAAGCCCATCTGCTCCACCGGGGACAGGTGCGGGATGGCGTGCGCGAGGACCGCCTCGATCACCGTCGCCGACGGCGCCGTCCGGTAGAAGCCGATGCCGTCCGAGTTGAGGAAGCACCACTTCAGCGCGCCGACGATCGGGAGCGCCTCGCGCCCCGTCGCGGTGTCGAGGATGAAGCGGTGGTCCTTGATGCCCTCGTCGTCCTCGAACCGCAGCACGAGCGGCACGTTCCACAGCTGGTCGTCCGCGGCCGGTGCGTTCGGCTTCGACCAGAAGCGCTTCTGCGAGACGACGATCTCGGCGCCGTCGAGATCGTACGCGACGAGCGGGAACCCGGGCTGCTCGATCCAGCTCTTCATCAGCGCGCCGACCGGCTGCGACGAAGCGACCTCGAGGTGCCGCCACAGGTCCGCGCCGCGCGCGTTGCTCTCGGCGTACTCCGCCATGTACGTGCGCAGGCCGTCGCGGAACGGCGCTTCGCCGAGGAAGTCCTCGAGCATCCGCATCACCGCGCACCCCTTCTGGTACGTGATGACGTCGAACATCTCGATCGCCTCCGACGGCGTGGCGACCGGCGTCCAGATCGGGTGCGTGGTCGGGAGCGCGTCGTCGACGAGCGCGCGGTTCTTGTCGCCTTGGAAGTCGTACCAGACGAGGTAGTCCGGCGCCGCCGCGTCGCAGGCCTTGTGCGCGAACCACTCGGCGAACGCCTCGTTGAGCCACAGGTCGTCCCACCACTTCATCGTCACGAGGTTGCCGAACCACATGTGGGCCAGCTCGTGCGCGATGACCTTCGCGATCAGCTTCTCCTGGTTCCACGACGCCGACGACGAACCCATCAACAGCAGGTTCTGTCGGAACAGCACGAGCCCGACGTTCTCCATCGCGCCCGCGTCGAAGCCGGGCACCGCGACCTGGTCGTACTTCACGTACGGGTAGTCGATGCCGAAGTACTCCTCGTACCAGGGGATCAACTTCTCGGTGAACGCGTGCGCGAACTTCGCCTGGTCGACCTTGCCGCGCATCGTCCACACGCGCACGGGCGTGTCGTGCGCCATCGTCTCTTCGGTGCCCTCGAAGTCGCCGACCGCGAGCGCCGCGAGGTAGCTCGACACCGGCGCCGTCGCTTCGAAGCGCCACACCGAGAGGCCGCCCTCTTCGGTGCGCTCGGCGAGCGGGCCGTTCGCGAGGGCGATCAGCTCGGCGTCGGTGCGGATCGTCCACGCGATGCGCGCCTTGAACTCGGGCTCGTCGAAACACGGGAAGATCGCGCGCGCGTCGGTCGCTTCGCACTGCGTGCAGACCGCGCGCTCGTCGCCGTCGGCGGCGAGGTAGAGGCCGTGCATGCTGGGGCTCGGCGCGCCGGCGAAGGCGACGGTGAGCGCCACGTCGCCGGGCTCGATCGGGGCGCCGGTGGTGAAGGTGACGGTCTCGTTGTCGGCGTCGAGCGTGACCTCGAGCGGGGTCGTGGTGTCACCGCGCACCAGGCGCGCTTCGGAGAGCGCGAGGTGCTTCGCGTGCATTTCGATCCGATCGGTACGCTCGGCGACCGCGAGCTGCATCGTGACGTGGCCGACGAAATCGGAGCGCGTCGGGCTGGTCAGGAGATCGACGTCGTAGCGTGTCGGCCGGACGACGTGAGGGAGACGGTAGGGTGACGCCATTCGGCGCCGACAGAATCAAAAGCGTCGCGTCAAGCCAAGTCCCCGGAGGGGTACAGGCCGATCAAACGCAGGATGAGGCGGATGAGGATCATCGGGTCCGCGATGATCTTGCCGTACATCACATAGGCCGCGACCACGCCCGCCACGAGGGCGAGGCCGGTGACCACGGCGCTGGTTACGACGGTGTGCGTCGCGCCGATGAGCAGCGCGTGCAGCGCCTTGATCTCGTAGATGACCTTCAGGCCGATCAGCTGCCCGGCCCACACGACGGCGGGGGCGAGGCTGATGAGGATCAGGCTGCGGCTCCCGATCATCCACTTGGCCGGGAAGAACAGGAGGATGGTGACGACGGCGTACGCGAGCGCGTTGTCCCAGCCGTTGTCGGCGCCGCGCCCGAAGACCCGGACGGTCCCCTTCAGGAGCAACACCCAGAGCAGGGCGGTCACGATCGCGGTGATCCAAGCAGCGGTCAGCATCGGACTCCTCTCACAACGCCCGGGCAGTGGCGGCGAATTCCAGTGATCGACCGAAGACGCGCTCCGGCCTCCATCGAAGTATGTCGGCCACTTCCGCCGCTTAGCAAGGCCACGAATCGAACATGACGGTCTCCAGCCGCGAGCCGGGCTCTGCTCGCGTCTTGGGTTACAACGAGTGAGACCGCGCTGGAGATCTTCGCCGCCACAAAAAGGACGTGTGCCGGCGCACACTGACGCGCCGCGCCGTACCCGGACCGGCTACCAGCCGCAGGTCCGGCCCTCGTTCTGCTTCGCGAGCCAGGCCGAGAGCGGGGCGAAGTAGTCGATCATCGCCGTCGCGTCCATCTTCCGCTCGCCGGTGAGCGCCTCGAGCGCGTCGGGCCACGGGCGGCTCGCGCCCATCGCGAGCATCGCCTTCAGCTTCGCGCCCGCCTCCTGGCTCCCGTAGAACGAACACTCGTGCAGCGGGCCAGTGTGGCCGGAGGTCTTGCACATCGCTCGGTAGAACTGGAACTGGAGGATCCGCGCGAGGAAGTAGCGCGTGTACGGGACGTTCGAAGGCACGTGGTACTTCGCGCCCGGGTCGAAGTCCTTCTCGCTGCGCGCGACGGGCGCCTCGATCCCCTGGTACTGCTCGCGCAGCTTCCACCACGCGGCGTTGTAATCGTCCGGACCGACCTTCCCGGCGAAGACGTCCCAGCGCCACTGGTCGATCAGCTTGCCGAACGGGAGGAACGCAATCTTATCGAGCGCGACCTTCATCTGGTAGTTGATCAGCGCTTTGTCGTTCTTCGCGACGGACT
>JAUHYN010000731.1 GCA_030426505.1 bacterium
CGAGGCCACCGGGGCCGGTCGTCGGCGTGTTCGCGCCGATCATCGTGAGCATGTAGCCGCCGTTCGGGAGGCCGATGACCGTGTGCGGGACGATGAAGCCGGAGTCGGGGATCAGGTCGTCGTTGTAGCCGACGAGCGTGGGGTGCGCGGGATCCGTCGCGACGTCGATCTCGTGGAGCCGACCGGAGAACAGGCCCGGCACGACGAGTCGAGTCTGGAACGCGTTGAAGCCGTAGTGGTGGACCTCGTCACCGATCTGCGCGAGGTCCACGCGGTGGACGATCTGCCCGTACGTCGCGGGGTCGTTCGGGTCCACGCCGACGACGGCGATGAAGTCCGGGTTGAGGCCGTCCTTGTCGACGCACCCGACGTACGCGTAGTGCTCGCGCGGCGGGTACGGGAACTGCGCATTGGGTTGGAACGCACGGTCGAGCCCCGGGTGGACGCTGTGCGCGAGCCAAGGTCGCGGCCCGCCGTCGAGCGTGAAGTGACGGACCGCGAGGTGCCGCATGTACATCACCTTCGTCGGGTGGCGTTGACGGTCGAGCGTCTCGAGCGCGTGGTAGTGAACGAAGCCGCGGCGAATGTAGTGGTCGGACTTCTGCGGGCTCCACGTGTCGATGCGCCCCTGCACCACGTAGAGCAGCGCGCCGTCGGGCGCGTCGGACGACCACCAGGACGGCGCGCCGAACGGGCCGGTGTTCACGTGGTAGCCGAAGACGCGATCGTGGCCGGTGCGGATCCACGTGTGGCCGGGGAGGTCGCGCGCGCCGTCGACGAGCGGGCCGTGCAGGTAGTAGTCCTCGCCGTCGAGGTGGAAGACGAGGCCGCGCCGCGCGAGGAAGCGGAGCTCCTCGCTCGTCGTCTCCGCGATCTCGACGTCGGCCGCGTCGAGGTCTGGCCCGCTGCTGCACCCCTGGAACCCGACCAGGGCGATGAGGAGGCTGAGCGGACGCGCACGCGCGAAGAAGACGGTCATAGAGACCACGGTAGGGGGCCCGGAGCGCGGGTATCAATGTGAGAATACGACGCCAGGTGAGCGCGCCGCGCTCATGCGCGGCCGCGTAGCGGGGACACGGAGCTCGCCAGAGTCGTTCACATCCGAGCGCGCCGGGGGCGTCGGTGCGGGGTGGTCGTCTCAGATCTGGAACTCGGGCCTTTCGTGCGTGCCCGCGAAAAAAACGTGTTCAGCCAGAGTGCGACCACTCCACGGCCGGGTCGTAGTCGGGATCGAGCGCCTCCTGTTTCGGGCGCATCTCCTCGGGCACGTGCTGCAGGTTGATCCGGATCCGGTACCAGACCGTGTGTCGCCCGCGCATCTTGTCGACGAGGATGTCCGGCGGCTCGAGGTGTTCGACGACGGCCGGGTAGCGCGCCTTCCAGCGCTCGAGTCCCGCCATCGCGTCGTCCTGCTGCTTGGCGCGACTGATCTCGATCAACGGCATGCTCGAGCGGCGACGCTTTGACGGTTGCACGCGCGGCGGCTCGTCGCCGCCTTTCGCGTAGTGCGGAGGCCACGGCGCGTCGGTGGCGCCGTCGAGCGCCTGCGCCGTCGCGAGCTCGAGCGCTTTGTCGAGGCTGCACACGTAGTCGCGCATCGCGCGGTGGACGTTGCCGACGTCGCGGATCCGGTGCGGCGCCGTGACGATGTTGAAGGCCTCGGGTTCGAACTCGGCGACCTCGTCCCAGGTGAGCGGCATCGACACGCGCGCGTCGGGGAGCGGTCGCACCGAGAGCGCGCCGGCCGTCGTGCGGTCCTTCGCGTTCTGGTTGTAGTCGAGGAAGACGCCGTGGCGTTCCTCCTTCCACCACCGGCTCGTCGCGAGCTTCGGTGCGCGTCGCTCGACGTCGCGCGCGATCGCGAGCGCCGCTTGCCGCACTTCTTCGAAGGACCACTGGGGCCGAATCGCGACGTTGATGTGCATGCCGCGCGAGCCCGAGGTCTTCGGCCACCCGACGAGCCCGAGATCGTCGAGCGCCTCCTTCGTCACGTACGCGACGTCGCGGACTTGCGCCCACGTGACTCCGGGCACGGGATCGAGATCCATGCGGAGCTCGTCGGGGTGGTGCAGATCGCCTTCGCTCACCGCGTGGACGTGCAGCTCGAGGCAGCCGAGGTTCGCGCACCAGATCAGCTGCGCGGCGTCGTGCAAGACGACCTCCTCCGCGGTGCGGCCGGACGGGAACTTCAACACCACGGTGTCGATCCAGTCGGGGCGGCTCTTCGGCGCGCGCTTTTGGTAGAACGCCTCTTCGGACGTCCCGTTGACGTAGCGCTTGAGGACGAGCGGTCGTCCGCGTGACGTCTCGAGCGCCTCCTCGGCGACCGCGAGGAAGTACTGCACGACGTCCCACTTCGTGTAGCCGGCCTCGGGGAAGTAGACCTTGTCCGGGCTCGAGACGGAGACCTCGCGCCCGGCGACCTCCAACGCGATTCGCTTCTTCGGCATCGCCGCCGCCATTGTCGCCGCACCCTCAGATTTTTCGCGACTTCATGGCCGCCGCGACCTCCGCGGGGCTTTCGAGTCGGCGGATCGTGGACGCGTTCGCGTCGGCACGGACGTTGCGAACACCGACCGTCATGCGCTCGCTACCCCTCTTGCTCACCACGCTCCTCGCCTCCGCCCCCGCCGTCGAGGCGTACGCGCTCTCCTGCGCGCTGTGCTCCGACGTCCAGGCGCCCACGGCCTTCACCGCGCTCCCCGCGAACTTCGAGCTCCGCGTCCGCGCGGGCGGCGCCGACCAGACGCTCCCCACACTCCAGGGCCCCGGCGAGCCGCAGCTCGCGTGCGATTCGCTCGAAGGCGTCGACTCCAACCTATTGGCGTGCCGCGCGGCCTCGCCGCTCACGCCGGGCGCGACGTACACGATCGAAGACGGGAGCGGCTGGATCGCGGACCCGAACCTCACCGTCGTCGCAGAGCCCGACCACGAGCGGCCGCCGATCCCCACGATCGTCGCGCTCAACCGGCGCGAGCGGAGCGAGGAGCCCACGATCGCTGCCGGCGCGCAGACCGGGATCGACCTCGCGGTCACGTCGACGGAGTCGGTCGCGATGCTTTCGCTCGAGGTGGAGCTGTCCGCGCCCAACGGCGACGTCCTCCAGATCGTCGCGGCGACTGGCGGCGTCGTGGACGGTGCGCGTCGCGCGTTCGTCGGTCAGACGTTCTGCCAGTGCGACGGCTTCGTCGACGACAGCGCGTTCGCCGACGACCTCACGGTGCGCGTGCGCTTCGTCGACGCCGCGGGCAACCGTGGGCCGTGGTCGACCACCGCGGTGCCCGAGCCCGACCCGGAGGCGAGCGGTTGCACGTGCGCGGCGCTCCCCGCGCAGGTGCCGTGGGCGGCGTTCGTCGGCCTGGCGTTCGCGGCGTACGTCGCGACGCGGCGGCGGCGCTAGCTTCCAGCTAGCTCTCGGCTTCGGCGCGTTCCTTCAGGCCGTTGACGAAGGCCTCGAACGCTTCGGTCATGTCCGGGATCGATCCCTTGATCATGCCGAGCATCGGCCCGCTGAACGCCTCGTGCAGCACGAACTCGGTGCCGTCGCCCTTCGGTTCGAGGGAGAAGGTCCGCACGCCTTTGAAGAGGCCGAAAGGCATCCCGCCCGACCAGGTCATCCGCTCGTTCTCGACGAGCTCGGTGACCTTCAGCCCGAACGCGCGCCCCGGGCTGAGCTTCGAGTACGCCTTCAGCTTGTTGCCGAGGCCGACGCTCCCCTCGATGCGGTCGCAGTACGGATCCCACTCGGGCCACTTCTCGGTCGCAGTCACGATGCGCCACACAGTGTCGGGCGCAGCGTCGATCTTCGTCTTGGCAGAGAACTCCATCATCGACTCCTGATGTAATCGGTGAACGCGGAGAGCACGGCGCTCCAGCCGCGTTCGAAGAGGGCCACGCGCTCCGGCCAGCGATCACCCATGGCGGCGTCGCCTTCGGCGTGGACGATCCGGACGAGGGTGTTGTCGCCGTCCGCGACGAACCGCACGTCGACCTCGGTCGGCCCGCTCAGCGCACCCGGGAACCAGGTGTACGTGAGACGGTGCGGCGGCTCCCAGCGGAGGACCTCACCGAAGAGCTTCTCCTCGCCGTCCGGACCCTTCGCGACGAAGCGCCCGCCGACGCGCGGCTCCATCGACAGCTTCGCGCCGGGGCCCTTGTGGCCCGGCGGCCACCACAGATCGAGGCGCGCGGTGAACGTCTCGAACGCATGCTCGACGTCGCAGGCGACGGTGACGGATCGCTCGAGGGGCGTGCTCATCGCTTCGGCTTCTTTCGTTTGGGCGTCGTGTTCTCGGCGACGAGCTTGAACCGCGCGAGGGCGTCGTCCCAGAACCCGTCGAGCCACTCACGCGCCGCTTCGAATCCGGCGGGGTCGATCGAGAAGACGTTTCGCGTCCCCTCCGCCTCGTGGGTGACCAGCTTCGCCTCGGTGAGGATCCTCAGGTGCTTCGACACCGCGGGGCGAGTGATCTCGAACTCCTCGGCGATCTGCTGCACCGACCGCGGGCCGTCGTTCAGGATGCGCACGATCTCCCGGCGGACCGGGTTCCCGAGGGCGTCGAAGGCGGCGTCGGCGGACATCTGAGAGAGAGCGTAACCCTGAGGTTACGTAACTCAGAAGTAACCAAACGCGGCCGCGGCCGTCAAGCGATCAAGTGAAGAGCTCGGGGATGCTCCCCGTGACCTCGCCGAGCGTCTCGTCGTCGTAGCCGGCGCCCTGCATCGCGGAGACGAGCGCTTGCACCGGGTGGCGACCGTCGCCATCGACGTGT
>JAUHYN010000732.1 GCA_030426505.1 bacterium
GAGATCGAGCGCGTCGCAGGACGCACCTTCCGTCATCAGGTAGATGGGCGCGGTCGAGGTGTTGGCGACCTCGAACGTGACCGTCTGCTCGGACAGGAGCTCCTGCGGGACGCCGACGGCCGCGATCAACGTGGAGAACTGACGCCCGTCGCTCGTGTGCGCGCGCAGCTCGGTGGTGACGGCGCCCGGCGCGCTCGGCGTGAAGGTTACCGGCATGAAGTGCATCTGCGCTTGGCTGGGGAGGCCCGACGGCAACACCGCGAAGTCGGAGCTCGCCGGCGACAGCGTGAAGTCGGTGACGGTGCAGGGCATCGCGGGGAACTCGTTGGTCCACACGGTGTCGATGACGCCTCGCGAGCCGATCCCGACGAGCCCCATGTCGTAGCCGAGCGAAGCGGCGAACGCGCACTGGTTCCCCATCTGACCGCTGTCGACGGGCCCGGCGTCCACGCCGGGTGGGCCGCCGTCGCGCGGGGTGCCGTTGGGGCCGCCGTCGCGGTTGGTGCCGTTGGCGCCGCCGTTGCCGTTACCGTGGTCGATGATGTCCGTGGAGCAGGCGAGCAGCGGGAGGAGGATCGAGATCGAGAGCGCCTTTGAGTTCATGCCCCGATCACGCCTCGGCACGCGTGGAGTTTCCTCGCTCGGGCGCTTTTCGTCACTCGCGCTCGCGCTGGAACCGCTCGACCGCCTCGACGACCTCGCCCTCGTAGCGCCAGCGGTACTGCGCGAACTCGCGGTACCGGCCGTCGGCCCCCGAGGGGAGCAGGACCGTGAGGAAGCGGTCGCCGATCTCGGGCGCCCCGATCCTGTGGGCATCGATCTGCAGGCGCTCGAGCGGCGACTCGTTGCCGCAACGGAACGTGACGGACGGGGAGCCCCACGCGAACGTGATCCGCTCCGGGAGGTCGCCGCGCTCGAAGACGTCCTCGACCTCGACCGTCACCCTCGGCGGATCGTCCACCGTGCCCGCCGCACGATCGCGATCCACGATCCGAATCACCGTCGCCGAGGGCGACAGGTGGAAGAGGTTCGCGGACTGCACCTCCACCGCCGGCGCCGGCAACGACCACATCACGATCTCGAACAGCGCGACGGGGACGCCGACCAACAGGCCGACCGCGAGACTGGCGTAGGCGACGCGCCGAGGGCGAAACGACATCACCTCTACAATGCGCGACGACGGATTTTCTTAGGCGTATTTTCTCGCGCCCCGAGAATGTCACGCGCCGAGCGTCACGAAGATCGAAGCGCCGCCCTCTGGCCTCCGCTCCGCACGCGCGTCGCCGCCGTGCGCCCGCGCGATCGCCCGGACCGTCGCCAACCCGAGCCCCGTCCCGCCGCGCGTGCGCTCCGTGCTGTGGAAGCGCTCGAACGCGCGATCGAAGTGGCCCTCGGGGAGCACCGGCCCGTGGTCGCGCACCTCGAGCTCGAACGGATCCGCTCGCACCACGATCTGAACCGGCGCGTCCGGGCCGTGCCGCAGCGCGTTGTCGACGAGGTTCGTGATCAACGTGTCGAGCAGCTCGGGCGCGTAGGCGAGGGTGCGCGTCGGCGCCTGGTAGTCCACACGCACCGCATGCCCGCGGCGCTCGTAGCGCTGACGCACGCCGTCGAGGAAGGCCGCGAGATCGACGTCCTCGCGTACGGGCTTCGTCGACTCGATCCGCGCGAGGTCGAGGATGCGCAGCACCAACCCGTCCATCCGGATCGCGTCGCTCAGCAGGTTCTCGAGGAAGCGCTTCTGCTGCGCTTCGGACATCGTGTCCGCGTCCTCGATCAACAGCTCGGCGGCGCCGCGCAGTGAGGTCAGCGGCGTCTTCAGCTCGTGCGCGGTGTTCGCCGCGAACTCGCGGATGTACTCGGCGCGCGTCTCCAACTGATCGCGCATCCTCTGAATGGAATGCGCGAGCGCGTGGATCTCCTGCGGCGCGACGCGACCGACCTCGTAGGCGTCGATGTCGGCGCCCGCGGCGACCTCCTCCGCGTGCCGTCGCAGCCGCGACAGCGGCCCCGCGATCGTCGCCGTCACGAACGCGACGATCGTGAACGTGATCAGCAGGCTCAACAGCAGCGGCAGGTACAGGCGCTCGCGCCACTGCCACAGCGCCTTCGTCGTGTTGAGCGGCGTGCGGTTGTTGTAGACCGCGCCGATCACCCGCGCGCCCGTGCCGAGGCGTGCGTGCGGGTCCTCGAAGATCGGCACCGCGATCGAAACCCGGAACCGCGCCGCGCGACTCAGGCTCGACAGCGGCGGATCCGGTTCGTCCGAGTAGCGCCGCCGGAGCACCGGCGCGTAGTCGCCGCGGAGCGCGGCCGCGACCTCTTCGAGGTGCGCGAGGCTGTACCCGGTCTCGTGGAGCGGCGACGCGACGACGACGCCCTCGGCGTTCACCACGCGCGCGCCGCTGAGGTTGCGGATCACGGTGCGTTCGAGGAGCGGCGTCACCGAGGCGCCGGTGAGGGTGGAGGTGCGGCTGGTGCCGACGCGCGTCGCGGGTCCGAGGGTCGGCGAGCGCCCGAGCTCGAGCTCGGCGCGGTACGGGAGGTACGGCTCGAAGCCGCCGTGGTTGGGGAGCGGCGCGAACGCTTGCTCGGGCATCGACGCGCGGCGGAACACCTCGCCGATCACCACGGCCTCCGCGACGAGGACCTCCTCGGTCTGGCGGACGAGCGCGCCCTCGTAGAGCCGCAGCACCCCGACGAGGAGGAACGGCAGCACCAACACCAGCAGGAAGAGGACGGAGAGGAGCGTACGGACGCGCGGCGCCCAGACGACGTCGCGGACCTTCATTCCCCGGGCACGCAGGTGCCGAGGCGGTACCCGAGACCGAACACCGTCTCGATCGGTTGGCTCCCCGAGTCGAACTTCTTGCGGATGCGTTTGACGTGCGTGTCGATCGTCCGCTCGGTCACGTGGTTGTCGAATCGGTACGCGCGCTCCACGAGCTCGGCGCGCGTGTACACCTTGCCGGGGTGGCGGATCAGCGCCTCGAGCAGCCCGAACTCCGTCACCGTCAGCACCACCGGCGTCCCGTCCCAAGCGACCTCGAAACGCTCGGCGTCGAGGACGAGCTTCCCGTACTTCTTCGCGTCGCTCGACGCGGGCGCCGCGGCCGACAGCTCCACGCGCCGCAGCATCGCCTTCACGCGCGCGACGAGCTCGCGCTTGGAGAACGGCTTGGTGATGTAGTCGTCGCCGCCGACCTCGAGGCCGATGATCTTGTCGATCTCCTCGTCCTTCGCCGACAGGAACAACACCGGCACCGCGCTGCTCGTCCGCAGCCGGCGGCAAACCTCGATGCCGTCGAGCCCGGGCATCATGATGTCGAGGACGACCAATTCCGGCTCTTCCGCGAGCGCCGCCTCCAAGCCCTTCGTGCCGTCCTCGCGCGCGACCACCACGTGGCCGGCGCTCTCGAGCGCGTACTGGACGACCTCGCGGATGTGCGGGTCGTCGTCGACGATCAGGATCTTGGCCACTTCGCTCGCTCCAGGAACGCCTCTCCGCGCGGGGACAGACGGTACCCCACCTTCAGGCTCTCCGTGAGCCCCAGGGCCTTCAACTTGCGGACGTCGGTCTTGAACGGCTTCGTCTCGCGCCCCATCGACTCCGCGAGCTCGGGCGCCCGCCGCGCCGGGTTCGCCTCGATCAGGCGCAGCGTCCGCTCGGTCCACGCGCCGTAGCTCGACGCCTTGTCGTAGCGCTGGAGGCGCTGCGCGATCTCCTCGACGGTGGCGTCGTCGAGCGCCGCGTCGTTCCTCAGCGCGATGCGCGGGTCCTCGCCGGCGTGCCGGACCCGCACCCGGTACAGCGTCCCCTCGCGACCCTTCATCGTATCCAGGACGTCCTGCACCGAGTCGTACCCGGCCCGCCGGGCGGCGCGCGTGGTGATCGCCGACGCCTCCACCGGGTCCACCGCGAGGATCTCGAGGACGCCCACCTGCGTCTTCAGCGTGCCCCCGGGCTTCACGGTGGGCCGCTTCTGGCGGCGGAAGACCAGATCCACGTCGCCGTCCACGATCTTGGTGAGGATCGCATGCTTGAGCAGCATCGGCGGGCGAGCCTAACGCGAGTGGGGGCGAAGACCTACCTCGCGGGCGCGAGTTGTGCGTATCTTTCGCGTCGAAACGTGGCGCGGTCGCTCACATCCACGCTGCCCGGCGAAGGCGAGTTCTACGGCAAGTACCAGCTCCTCGAGAAGCTCGCGACCGGTGGCATGGCGGAGGTGTTCCGCGCGATGTCGACGTCGATCGGCGGCTTCCAGAAGTTGGTCGCGCTCAAGCGGATCCTCCCGCACCTGTCGACCGACGCCGAATTCGTCTCGCTCTTCATCGACGAAGCGAAGCTCACCGTCTCGCTGAACCACGGCAACATCGTGCAGGTCTTCGACTTCGGTCGCATCGAGACCAACTACTTCATCGCGATGGAGTTGGTGGACGGCAAAGACATGACGCAGGTGCTCATCAAGCAGAGCAAGCAGCGTCGCACCGTGCCGCTCGAGGTCGCGTTCTTCATCCTTACCGAGACCCTGCGGGGCCTCGAGTACGCGCACACCCGCCGCGGCCGGGACGGCGCGAACCTCAACATCGTCCACCGCGACGTCTCACCCCACAACGTCCTCGTCAGCTACGACGGCGAGGTCAAGATCACCGACTTCGGGATCGCGAAGGCCCGCACGAAGGTCTCGCTCACGCGCCCCGGCGTGGTGCTCGGCAAGTTCGCGTACATGTCGCCCGAGCAAGCGCGCGGCCTCGACGTCGACGC
>JAUHYN010000733.1 GCA_030426505.1 bacterium
CGACCTCGACCGAAGCTTCGCGTGACGCCCGGCTGCAGCGAGCACGCTGCGCATGCGCGCCGGCTCGCGCCTTCGCCGCGGGTCGATCGAGGCGCTCACGCTACCGCGTCGTCACGGCCGATTCCAATATCTCGAGCTCTCCGCGCGTCCCGTCGAGAGCGGCCCTGCCGGCGAAGGGCCAGGGCAGGTTCGGCACGGCGTGTCCAAAAGGCAGTCCGGCCACGACCGGGATGCCGAGGCCGCCGAAGACCTCGTCGAAGAGCCGGTCGAGGCTGCACTCGGGATAGCGCTCGTCTTCGCAGTCGTCGATGACCAGGACGTGGGTCACAGCGTGGCTCCTCGCTCGAGCGGGACCTCGATCTGCACCGTCGTCCCCACGCCGGGCTCGCTGTTCATGAGGATGCTCCCGCGCATCGCCTCCACGTGGCTGCGGACGATGGCCATCCCGAGCCCGGTCCCCTCCGCTCGGTCGGGGTGAATGCGCTCGAACATCTCGAACGCCCGGTCGTGATGCTCCGACGGGATGCCGACGCCGTTGTCGGCGACGATCAGGCGGAGTCGATCGCCGTGGAGCGCGACCTCGACCGACGCGAAGGCGTCGTCGCGCGCTCCGTCGCGGTACTTGATCGCGTTGGAGATCAGGTTCGATGCGATCTGACGGAGTCGCCCGCGCGGGAGCTGAACGGTGCCGCCGCACGACATCACGCGCAACGCGACGCTCGCCGCGCCGGACTCGAAGGCGTGCAGCTGCTCGAGCTCGCGACCGAGCTCCGTGAGGTCTGTCGACTCCAATGGGCCGTCGACGCCACGCGCGCGGGTGAGATCGAGGATGTCGCTGATGAGCACGCCGAGGCGCGCGGCGGTGTCGACGCTGCGCGTGATGGACTCGCGCGCGCCGCCGAGCTCGCCTTCGTCGAGATCGTCGATCGCGATCTCCGCGAGGCGCTGTAGCCGGAGCACGGGCGCCTTGAGATCATGCGACACGCGGTACGCGAACTTCTCGAGCTCCGCGTTCTGGCGCTCACGCTCGGCGACGAGCGCGTCGGTCTGGCGGATTCGGAGCGCGAGCTCCAACTGCGTCACGACCTGGTCCGCGAGGACTCGAAGCTGCCGACGAGCGACGTCGTCCAACCGCCTCGGCACGTGATCGATCGCGCACAGCATCCCGATCTTGTGACCGCCGAACGTCTCGAGCGGCGCGCCGACGTAGTAGCGGACGTGGGGAGCGCCGGTGACGAGCGGGTTGTCGTGGAAGCGCACGTCGAGGTGGGCGTCGGGGATCTCGAAGAGGTCGTCCTGCAAGATGCCGTGCGCGCAGAACGCGAGCGACCGCGGCGTGGACTCGGCGTCCAGCCCGTACCGCGACCAGAAAGACTGGTGCGCGGCGTCGATCATGCTGACGAGCGCGATCGGGGTGCCGCACAGCTCGGAGGCAAACTGCGTGAGCGCGTCGAGGTTCGCGCGGACGACGTCCTGAATCGTGGCGTAGGCGACGAGCGCGTCCAGGCGCGCCTCCTCGTCGGGCGGCAACGGCGCTTCGATCAAAGCCCGAGACCTCGCGTATTCACGAAGACCCGAATCGGCCGAATCGAGCGCACCCTTGAGGGTGCGGAAAACAATGCAGGGAGGACCCTGTTCGATCCCGCTACGACCGGGCGTTCTGGGATCGCAGGCGCTCCGAGAGGGTCCGAACGAACGTACGGTAGATGCGCAGCGCGATGCGGTCGTGTTCGAACATCAGCTGCTCGAGGCGCTCCTTGCGGATCCGGAGCGCTTTGACTTGCCCGACCGCGACGACCCGCGCCGAGGTCGGGGCGTCGTCCATCAGCGACATCTCGCCGACGTACTTACCGGCGGGCAAGGTCGCCAGGACACTCTCCTTGCCGCCCGCCTCGACCTTGCAGACCCGAATCGAGCCGTCCCGGACGATGAACAGGCCCTGCCCCGGGTGCCCTTGCTCGATCAGGATCTCGCCGTCCGCGAACTGCACCTGGTCCGAGATCCCGTACAGCGCCTTCATCTCGTCGAGCGTCAGCGCGTCGAAGATCGGGAGCTGCTTGAGCGCGTCGTACCCCTCCATCCGCTGGACGTACCCGACCGGGACCGTCTCCGCGGGCGCGACCGGCGCCCGGGGCGCGTCCGGCCGCGGGGCGAACGGGTTCCCGTCGAGCGCCGCGAACGGATCGGTCGATCCCGCGGGCGGAATCGCCCCCTTCCGGACCGGATCCGGTGTCCCCTTCACCGCGCGGAACGCGCCCGAGTTCGCGGGCGCGACCGGCGCCGTCGCGTTCGTCTCCATCGACGCGTAGAGCCGCGCCGTGTCCTTGTAGTTGCGGTCGAACGCGAGCACGAGCTCGAACGCGTGGCGCGCGTGGTCGACCTGACCCTGCTCCCACATGAGGCGACCGAGCCGGTACGCGATCTCCGCCATCATCTTCGATTGGATCGCCTGCCCGCGTGGGAGCGCCATCGCGAGGCGCTGCGCGGCGAGGTCGCGGCGGTTGAGCTTCACCAACACCTCGGACAGCAGGCCGACCGCCTGGACGAACTGCGGGTGGTTCGACGGGACCTGCGACAGCGCCCGCGCCGCGCCTTCGTCGTCACCCGCGCGCATGAAGAGCTGCCCGGCGCCGACGGGGTCGCCCGACTTCGCGAGCGCGTCCGCCGCCGCAGAGTAGTCCTTCGCCTTGTAGAGGATCTCGGCCGCCTTCCGGTGGTCCCCGGCCTTCGCGAACATGCTCGCGGCCTTTTTGTCGTCACCGGCGCGCGCGTGACAGGCCGCGGCCTTCTCCCACGCGTCGCTCGCCGCGTACGCGCGGGCGGCGGCGCCCCACTCCTCGAGCGCCTCACACGCGGTCGCGGCGCGCGCGTAGTCACGCGACCGGTAGAAGAGGTTCGCGATGTTCTTCTTCATCTGCACGGACGCAGACGTGAACTCCGACCACAGCTGCTTGCCGACGGTCTCCTGCACGCAGCTCTCGTAGAGCTTCACCGCGTCATCGACCTCGTTCTTGGCCAGGTGGCGGCGCAGCTGCTCGATGACCTTGCCGGTCGCCATGAACTGTCCGCCCGACGCACCCGACTCGTCGAACTCCCATTCCATCAACGCCATCGCGGCCGATGCTCGCACGAATCGGCGGCCCGGGCATGGTCCCTCGAAGCGCGAATGACTTCGGGGGCGCGACAATGCGCCCCAACATTGGTTAGGCTGGGCCCGCGATGTGGAGCTCGGCCCTGTTCGTCCTGCTCGCGGTCTCCACGCCGCAGGACTTCGACAAGGACGGCGTCCCGGACATCGAGGACGACTGCCCGACCGACCCCGGCAACCCCGCGAACAAGGGCTGCCCCGGCACCGTGGCGCCGCCCCCGCCCCCGGCGGCGCCCCCCGCGAAGATCGAGGTCGCGGCGGATCGGATCACGATCGACGAAACGATCGAGTTCGCGTCCGGCAGCGCGCGCGTCGATCCGAAGAGCTTCGCGCTCCTCGCGGAGATCGCGGCCGCGATCAACACGCTCCCGAAGGACAAGAACATCTCGGTCGAAGGGCACACCGACAACCGAGGAAGCGCGAAGAACAACCGCGCGTTGTCGAAGCGACGCGCGCGCGCGGTGGTCGCGCACCTGGTGAGGAACGGCGTGGAAGCGCGCCGCCTCGCGTTCGAAGGACACGGAGAGGATGACCCGATCGCGACGAACGACACGCCCGAGGGGCGGAAGAAGAACCGCCGCGTGGACTTCCTCATTCGGCCCGCCGAGTAGCGCTCTGTTGCTGCTGGTGTGCGCCTGCACGGCGCAGCCACCGGCCGTGCTCGACCGGATCGTGAAGGGGATCGAGCGCGGGGATCTCGAGCCCGCGCGCCGCGCCGTCGCCCCGGACTACGCGGATCCGCTCGGCGGGCGCGACGTCCTCCTCGAGGATCTCGAGCGCTGGACCGAGGCGTTCGGGAAGCGGCGCCTCACCTACTCCGAGCTGTCTACGGCAGACGATCCCAGCGCGCTCGTCGCGACGCTCACCGGTCGGTTGGATCTCGAGCTCGTCGGCCCGCCGACCTGGAAGGTCGTGGGCCCGGCGCAGATCGAGTTCGAGCGCCACGGAGACTTCTTCGTGCGCAGCGGCCTGTTGTCCCACGTCCGCGACATCGCGCGGCTCATGGCGCGGCGCCGCGCGGCGCTGGAGGCCGACGACGCCGAGCAGCTGCGCCCGCTCCTGCACCCACGCTACCGCGACGGCGATCTCGACGCGGACGGCGCCGTCGAGCGACTCGCGCGCGATCTATCGGGGGTTCCCGTCCGGCTGGACGTCACGAACTATCGCGTCGAGCTCCGCGGCCCCACGGCGCACGTCGACGAACACTACGTCCTCACGGTGCAGGGCCGCGCGATGCCACCGAGCATCGCGCGATTCACGCTCGCGCGGACCGCAGGACGCTGGAAGATCATCGCCGGGCTGTACCCTTGAACCGGGTGCGCGTTCGGCATACTGTCCGGCGCAGATGCCGCAGGCGTACGCGCTGAGATTCATCTCCGGCAAGTACCAGGGCGGAGAGTTCCCGCTCACGGCGGACCGCGAGATCGTCATTGGTCGGTCCTCCGAGCTGGACATGGTCCTCGTCGAGGACATGGTGTCGCGTAAACACGCGAAGATCGCGACCCACACCGGTCAGATCGTCATCATGGACATGGGGTCTACGAACGGGACCTTCGTCAACGGCGAGAAGATCCGGAAGACCCGCCTCAAGGAAGGCGACCGTATCCTGA
>JAUHYN010000734.1 GCA_030426505.1 bacterium
TGTCGGGCTTGAGGTCTCGGTGGACGAGGCCGGCCTTGTGCGCTTCCTGCAGGCTCTTGCAGACGCCGATGCCGATGTGCAGCGCCTCGTTCATCGTGAAGACGCGGTCCTCCTTCTTCCGGCCGCGCAGCTCTTGTTTGAGCGTGACGCCGTCGAGGAGCTCCATCGCGAGGAAGATGAGGCCGGTGTCGTCCTGACCGAAGTCGAACACGCGGATCGTGTTGGGGTGGCGTAGGGCCGCGGTGACGCGCGCCTCCTGGAAGAAGCGCCGCAGGTGGACCTCGTCGTAGTCGCCCGACGTGGACAGGCACTTGATCGCGATCTGCTGTCCCGTCCCGGTGTGGCGGGCGCGGAACACCGACCCGAACCCACCCCGGCCGATCAGGTCCTCGACCACGTAGCGCCCGCCGATGAGTGTGCCGGATTCGACGCGGCTCGCGTCGATGCGCGGCGCGTCCACGAGGAGCGTCGCGATCTTGTCCGTCGGACAGAGACGCGCCCCCATCTGTTCACCACAAATGGGGCACATTCGTGGCGTGTAATTGCCCCCAGTGGCCTCCACGACAGCCTCGCGAGTCTATGTCAGCCCGCCTGAGGTGTCATGATCCGCGCCTCGACCTACCCCTACACCTCGCACCCCGCCTCGCGCCGCCCCGTCGGAGGCCTCAGGGCTTCGAGCCGCCCCGCGAGGGCCGCGATCGCGGCCTCGGGCGGGCGCCCCCACAGGTGTTCGCGCCCGAACGTCGCGATCCACTCGACGCTCCGCGTCCTCGATACGGAGAACAGGCCGCCGGCGTCGCGATAGGGGGGCAGCTCGAGGCCGACGTCGCGACACCGCTCCCGCGCGCGCTCCCACGTCGCGCCGACGTCGATCATCGAACGCACCCGCTCTCGCTGCGCCGGGTCGCTCCCACGCGCCCCGAGCGCGAGGAGCCCGCGGCGGATCGGACCCACCACGTTCGGCGGCATGAAGAAGAACGTCCGATCGTGCCAGCCGCGCTCGACGACCTGTCGCACTTCCCACACCGTGCCGTCGCCGGGCGCGGGATAGACGATGACCGCGGTCGCTGCCTCGCACAGCTCGAGCACTGTCTCCTGCCAGGTGGCGTCGTCGGCGGACAAGCGACCCATGCCCTCCACGAAGTCGGGTTCGTCGATGCACGCCAGCGCGCCGAAGCGTTCGAAGAGCTCGATGACGAGGGTCTCGGTCGCGGTGCGCTGCGAACGCGACCGGAACCCCCTCAGGTAGACGAAGAGCGGGCGCGCGAGGGGTTCGCGGCGTCGAACCCGATCGTAGATCGCCCGCAGATCGCTGTCGCGAGCGCGTTGGTCGCGTCGCTGTCGCGCGTTGACGATCGCGATGACCACGAAGCCCACCGCGACGAAAGCCAGCGTCGCGCCGAAGGCGTAGGGCATCAGGAGGTGAACGCCCTTCGGCGTCGCGAGGAAGAGGTAGCCGATGAACACGAAGCCCGCCGCGACGAACAGGACGCAGGCGGCGAGGAAGGCCACGAGCAGGGGCGGTGTTCGAACCAGGCGCACAGCCGATGGCGACGCTACCACGCGGGCGCGAGGCCGCGTGTCCACCCGGAGCGCGCGGGCGCCCGGCTTGGTGTAGTACTGCGAAGGCGAGGTGGACGCGTTCCAGAGCATCGAGGCGTTCGTCCGGGTGGCCGAGACGCTGAGCTTTTCGAAGGCGGCGCGGCGCCTCGGCGTGTCGCGGTCGGTCGTGACGTCGCGGGTGAAGCAGCTCGAGGATCTGATCCGTGCGCCGCTCTTCCACCGAACGACGCGCAACGTGACGCTGACGGAGATCGGCGAGACGTTCTATCCGGAGTGTTCCGCGCTGTTGCGCGACTCGGAGCACCTCCTCGAGCGAATGCGCGAGATGAAGGGGACGCCGGCCGGGGTGTTGCGCGTCCACGTCCTCCCCGGGTTCGTGCATGGGCAATTCATCGATCTGATCGGCGGGTTTCAGCGTCGGTATCCCGAGATCATGCTCGACCTCACGGTGAGCGACGCGATCGTCGACCCCGTGCGCGAGGGCTACGACTGCGCGCTACAGATCTTCAATCCGGTCTCGGACAGTCTGGTGGCGCGGCGCCTCTTCCCCTGGCGCCCGGTGTTCTGCGCGGACCGCGGGTACCTCGAGGCTCACGGCGCGCCGCGCGCACCCGACGACCTGTTGGGCCACCGCCTCGGCCTCTACTCCCGTTACCCGTCCGGTGACGTCTGGGAGTTTCGTCGGGGCGGCGCGACGCGCAGTGTGGTGCTCGAGCCGAGCCTACGTACGAACAGCGTGTACTTGCTGCGCGACTACGCGGCCAGCGGCGCCGGAATCTCCTGCATTCCGACGCTTCTCGCGTACGACGGCCTCGTGGCGGGCACCCTCGAGCGCGTGCTCCCGGACTACGATCTCGCGTCGTTCTGGTTGTGCGCCGTGTATCCCTCCGCGCGGAGCGTGACTCAGAAGCTCCGCGTCTTCCTCGAGAGCCTGGAGGCTGCGCCGCGTCACGAGGCGCCCTGGGACCAGGAGCTGATCGATCGCGGCTTGTTGTCGACGACGCCCGAGCTCCGCTGATTGTTCGAGATTCGCGACAAGAGAAGCCGGGCTCGCGCGCTTGTGCCCTGCGCGGAGCGGTTGCGATGTTGGAGCGGATGACTCGAAGCACACCGAAGCTGAAGCGCCACCATCACATCACGCTGTGCACCGGTGGGGCCCAGGAGGACTACGACTTCCACACGCAGGTGCTCGGCCTGAAGAGCGTGAAGAAGACCGCGCTCTACGACGGTGACGTGCCGATCTACCACCTCTACTACGGCAACGATCACGGCGAAGAGAGCACCCTGGTGACGAGCTTCCCGATGCGGCAGTCGGGGCGCGTCGCGAAGAAGGGCTCCGGTCAGATCACGAAGCTCGCGCTGTCGATCCCCACCGCGGCGCTGGACTTCTGGCAGAAGCGGCTCACCGACCACGGCTTCGACGTGGGCACCGACGAACGCTTCGGCGACCGCGTCCTCGCGTTCGAGCACCCCTGCGGAATCGACTACGAGCTGGTCGCGATCGCCGACGACGATCGCAAGCCGTACGGCGGCGGCGGCGTCCCGAGCGAACTCGCGATCCGCGGTACGCACGGCATCACGGTGACGGTGCGCGAGCTCGAGCACTCCGAAGAGTTCATGGTGGAAGCATGGACCGGGCAGCGCGTGGGGAGCGATCGCAACTTCACGCGCTTCAGCCTTGGCGAAGGCGGTACCGGGACGCTCGTGGACTTCGAGGTACAGCCCGATCTCCCACCCGGCGGCTGGATGTACGGCGAGGGCATGGTCCACCACTGCGCGTTCCAGATCGACGACGTCGACGCGCAGACCGACATGAAGTTCCGCCTCGAAGGGCTCGGCTTCACGGACGTCTCCGAGCGCAAGGACCGCGGCTACTTCGAGTCGGTGTACGTGCGGACGCCCGCGGGCGCGTTGTTCGAAGCGGCGGTGTCGAAGCCGGAAGGCATGATGATCGACGAGAGCTACGAGTCGCTCGGGAAGTCGTTCCAGGTCCCGCCGGTGTTCGCGGACCGCGAGAAGGAAATCCTCGATTCGCTCGAGACCTTCCAGTGGTAGCGCCACCCGAGATCGACGTGTCTCACAACCCGCACCTCCAGAAGCCGACGCAGCGATTCGGCGCGACGGGCGAATCCGTCCGGGTGGCGATCATCGCCTTGCACGGCCGGACGCACGACCCGTCGGTGATCCGGCGCGACGTCGTCGACCACCTCCGGATCCCCGGCGTCACCTACGAGGTCCCCGCGGCCGCGAGCCGGGTCTGGTACCCGACCTCCTTCCTCGCGCCGTTCGAGGACAACGAACCCGACCTCTCCTACGCGATCGACTGCATCGATACCCTCTCGAACGCGTGGGTCGAGCGCGGCGTCGAGCGGAGCGCCCAGGTCATCCTCGGCTTCTCGCAGGGGGCCTGCCTCGCGTGTGAGTACGTCTACCGCCGCGCCGGCGCCGCGCGATTCGGCGCGCTCATCGCGTTCACGGGTGGTCTGCTCGGCCCACCGGGCACCACGTGGGAAGTCGACCCGGGCGCGTTCAGCGGAATGCCCGTCGTGCTCGGCGGGAGCACGGAGGACCCGTGGGTCCCGTACGATCGGATGCAAGAGACGGCGCGTGTCTTCGGCGCGGGCGGCGCGTCGGTCGAGTCGTACTACCGGACGGGTGACGATCATCGGGTCTATGCGCCGCAGCTGCGCCTGGCGAGGGACGCCCTCGCACAGCTCCCGGTCTTCGCGGAGCGTCATCGGGAGCGGATCGCGCTGTGACGACGGACGACGGCTTCGTCTCCGAGCTGCCCGGGACGCGTGTGGTCTTCGGCTCCGCGGCGCGGCGCGGTCTCGCGGGCGAGGTCGAGGCGCTGGGCGTGTCGCGTGCGTTCGTTGTCGTGTCCGAGCGGCTCGCCGACGAGACCCTGTCCACGCTCGGTACCCGCGTCGCGGGCCACGACCGCAGTGCGGCCCAGCACGTCCCCGCCGATCTCGCCGCGCGCGTCCTCGCTGTAGTCGAGGAAGCCTTCGCCGAGGCCGCTGACCAGGCTGATGTCGACGCTGATCGCGCCCGACGCGAAGTCGACGGTCAGCCCGGAGAACTCCATGTTCTGCGCGGGCCACATGGCGTCGATCAGGATGGGGCTCGAGGGGAAGATCCGCAGCGACTCGCGCGTCGCGGTCAGCGTGACGGTCGTGCCCCAGGTGGTG
>JAUHYN010000735.1 GCA_030426505.1 bacterium
GGGCCGCCCCGAAGAACGCCGCCGTCCCCACGAAGCTCTTGTCGCGGAACAGCTTTGTCCAGCCGTACGCGCGACCGAGGTTCGACGCGACGGGATCCGCGAAGCCCAACACGATGCACGCGACCTCCACCGGGAGCTTCGAGTACAGCGCGATCGAGACGCGCAGCCCGAACGCATACCAAGTCGACGAGTTCATCCGGTAGTACTCGTGCGGGCGCGCGATCTTCCGGAACAGCGGGAACGTCATCAGCGCTTCGTTGGTGCGCTCCGAGACGCGCCGCAGGATCTCGAGCCCGGCGCACGTGCCCGCGAAGATCACCATCGTCCACACCGCCTGCCGCTCGGTGAGGAGGAAGTGGAGGATCAGCGCCGCCGACACGCCGCCCGCGATGTGGAACACGTTCCGCGAGTAGTTGCGGCGGGTGAGGCGGCGGACCGGGAGCTCGAAGCGCTCCGGGAGCCGCTCGATCGCGTGGGCGAGTTGGTCGTAGTTCTTCGCCAACGCTCCGTACAGCCGCCGCCAGTGCTCGGCGCCCGCCGAGCTCGACAGCGCGGCGGCGATCTCCTCGAGCGTCGACGAGGCGGAGGCGAGCGCCTCCTCAAGCCTCTCGTGCGCGGCCTCCTTGGTGAGGCGCGATCGCGCTCGCTCGAGATCCGCCGCGAGGGCGCGGCAACGCTCCGCGGCCTGCTCTCGGAGCGTATCCCACTTGGCTTCGGCGGGGTCGAGCAGGAGCACCAGCTCGAACAGCTCGTGCATCGTGGGGGCGATCGCCTGCATGCCGTAGCGAACGGTCCGGCACGGACCGTCTCGGGTCAAGCCAATGCGTTCCAAGTGCCGCCGAACGCGCGTATGTTGAGACGGTGATACGTCGGGGTCTCGTGGTGCCGGTCCTCCTGTTGGGTGCGTGTGCGTCCGAGCCGGAGCAGCTCCTGGATCCACCGCCGCCGCCGCCGCCGCCGCCCGCGTCCTGTGCGCTCCCCGAGCTCGGCCGTCTGGAGATGGGTCACGGCGAGGATCTCACCAAGCTCACCGCGCGCGTCGAGGACACCGGCGAGCTCCGCGGGGTCGACTTCGAGATCGACGGCGTCTTCGCCGCGCACGACACCGCGCTCCCCAACCCGTGTTGCGACGGGCCGCTCTGTCTGCACGCCGAGGTCGGCATCGTGCCGGACATCGAGACGAACGAACCGGTGCGCGTGATGCGCGTCGGCGTGAACCTCGCCGACCGCGAAGAGGAGGTCGTCGACGTGCGGCGCAACCTGTTCGTCGCCGTCGATCTCTCGGCGTCGCTCCGCACACCCGAGGCCACCGATCTGATCCGCCGCGTGCTCGGCGGCTTGATCGACGGCCTGCACCCGGACGACCGCTTCTCCCTCATCACCTTCCGCAACCAACCGCGCATCGAAGTCGAGATCGCCGAGGTCGGTGAGGACCGCTCCGCGCTCCACACCGCCGTGGCCGAACTCGAGTTCGGCGGCGCGACCAACCTCTGGGGCGGCCTGGAAGGTGCGCTGTTCCTCGCCGTCGGCAACTTCGATCCCGACCGCGAGAACCGCGTCCTGTTGATCACCGACGGTCGCCCGACCTGGGGCGTGAGCAACGCGGAGGAGGTCGTGCGCGAGACCTACGGCTTCGTGCGGCACGGCGTACTCCTCTCGATCGTCGGCGTGGGCGAGACGCAGGTCGACACCCTCACCAAACGCGTGGGCGGCGCCGCGGACGGGCTGTTCCACTCCATCCTCGACGCCGACGACGCGGATGCGTTCGTCGCCACCCAACTCGGCACCACCTGGCGCGCGATCGCGAAGAACCTCGCGATCGAGGTCACCCGCACCGGCGCCTTCGACGCCGAGATCGCGGGGGTCGAGACGCACCGCTGGGACGGCACGCGGATCCGCCTCGAACGCCCCGTGCTGCTCGAAGGACCGGACGGCGCGCTGCGCACGCCCGGCCACGGCGACGGTGGCGGCAGCATGATCACCTTCCGGTTCGACGACGGCCTCGCCGCCAACGAGCGGCTCTTCGCCACGCGCCTCGTCTACGAGCGCGGCGAAGAGACGTTCGAGCAGCGCGTCGACGTGAAGGTCGACTTCGACACCGCGTCGCCGCCGATGCCCGCGTACTTCGACAGCGTCGAGATGGAGTACGCCACGCTCGTCGACGACCTCGGCCGCCGCATGGTCCAGGCCGGCCTCCTGTTCGATCGCCACGAACACGAACTCGCGCTCGACGCGCTCCTCGCGATCCGCGCGCGCATCCGCGGGTACGTCGCGGTCCACGGCCCGCGCGCCGATCTCGACGCCACCGCCGCGCTCATCGACGCCGCGATCGCCGACTACGAGGCGAGGGGCGTCGAGCCCACGGTGACGCCGCCCGCGGACGCCTGGCCGGCCGACGGCGTCCCGATGGCCCAATAGTCACGCGTTTGTAGCCCGGGGGTGGAAGGCGAACGCGATTCGCGTTGTTGTCCTGCGCGATGACCGACCACGCCGAATACACACCGCCCCGCGTCTGGACCTGGGACAAGGAATCCGGAGGCCAGTTCGCGAACATCAACCGCCCCGTCGCGGGCCCCACGCACGACAAGGAGCTCCCCGTCGGCGAGCACCCGCTCCAGCTCTACTCGCTCGCCACGCCGAACGGCGTGAAGGCCACGGTGATGCTGGAGGAGCTGCTCGAGGCCGGCCACAGCGGCGCCGAGTACGACGCCTGGTACATCAACATCCGCGAGGGTGATCAGTTCGGCAGCGGCTTCGTCGGCGTCAACCCGAACTCGAAGATCCCCGCGCTCCTCGACCGCAGCACGGCTACGCCCACGCGCGTGTTCGAGTCCGGCTCGATCCTGTTGTACCTCGCCGACAAGTTCCAGGCGCTGCTGCCGACCTCGCACGCGGGGCGGACGGAGGCGCTCAACTGGCTCTTCTGGCAGATGGGCTCCGCGCCGTACCTCGGCGGGGGCTTCGGCCACTTCTACGCCTACGCGCCGGTGAAGCTCGAGTACCCGATCAACCGGTTCGCGATGGAGGCGAAGCGCCAGCTCGACGTCCTCGATCGCCACCTCGCCGAGCACACGTACATGGCGGGCGAGACCTACTCGATCGCCGACATCGCGATCTGGCCGTGGTACGGCGCGCTCGCGAAGGGCCTCGTCTACGACGCCGCCGAGTTCCTCGACACCGCGAGCTACGAGAACGTGATCCGGTGGGCCGACCTGATCGCCGAGCGCCCCGCCGCACAGCGCGGGCGCCGCGTGAACCGGACGTGGGGCGAGGAGGCCGAGCAGGTCCGCGAGCGGCACAGCGCGGCGGACCTCGCGATCACGAACGACTGACAACTAGCCGGCGAGGCGGAGCGTCTCCTTCGCACGCTTGGGCATGCGGTTGTACGCGTCGAGCGCGGCGACTTTGTACGCCTCCGCGAGCGTCGGGTAGTTGAAGACGTTCTCGAGGAAGTAGTCGAGCGTGCCGCCGAGGTTGAGGACGGCCTGGCCGATGTGGATCAGCTCGGTCGCGCCTTCGCCGAGGATGTGGACGCCGAGGATGCGGCGATCGTCGAGCGCGACGATCAACTTCAGCACGCCCGAGTCGAGACCGAGGATCTGCCCGCGCGCGATCTCGCGCAGGCGCGCGATGCCGACCTCGTACCCGATCCCCTCCTCGCGGAGCTGCTGCTCCGTCTTGCCGACCATGCTGATCTCCGGCACCGCGTAGATGCCGAACGGGAACTGCGTGGCCGTGGTGCAGGAGTCCACGCCGAACGCGTGGCAGGCGGCGAGGCGGCCCTGTTCCATCGACGTCGAAGCGAGGCTCGGGAAGCCGATGACGTCGCCCGCCGCGTAGATGTGCGGCACCGACGTGCGGAACGCGCCGTCGACCGTGAGGCGGCCGCGCTCGTCGGCGGCGAGGCCCGCTGCGGATAGATCGAGGCCCGACGTGTTGCCCACGCGACCGGCCGTCACGAGCGCGACGTCGGCGTGGACTTCGCGGCCGCTCGCGAGGCGGGTCACCACGCGGCCGTCGACCTTCTCGAGGGATGAGACCTCCTCGCCGAGCCGGAGCGTGACACCGCGGTCACGGAACAGCGCGACGAAGGTCTCGACGACCTCTTGATCTACGAACTCGAGCATCGAGGGGCGGCTGTCGACGAGCGTGACGCGCACGTCGAGCGCCGCGAAGATCGACGCGTACTCCACGCCGATCACGCCGGCGCCGACGATCACCATGCTGCGCGGGAGCGCGGGCAGGCGGAGCACGTCGTCGCTGTCCATGATGGTGCGGCCGTCGAACGCGAAGCAGTCGGGGTGCCGCGGGCGTGTGCCCGTGGCGATCAGGAAGCGGTCCGCGTCGATCGCGTTCGTGTTGCGATCGTCCTCGACGATGATGCGGTGCGGACCGACGAAGCGCGCGAGGCCGCCGATCACTTCGACGCCGTTGCGCGCGAGCTGGTCGCGGACGATCTCCACCTCGTGTTCGACGGTGATCGCGAGGCGCTCGGTGAGGTCCTGCGCGCAGATGTCCTGCTTGAGCCGGTGGCCGCGCCCGTAGAACGTGCGCTGCTTGAAGCCACTGAGGTAGAGCACGGCCTCGCGGAGCGTCTTGCTGGGGATGGTGCCGGTGTGTGTCGAGCAGCCGCCGAGGCTCATCTTGCGCTCGACGAGCCCGACGCGGTGGCCGAGCTTCGCGGCCTGGATCGCCGCCTTCTGGCCCGCGGGGCCGCTGCCGACGACCAGGAAGTCGTAGTGGGTACGCACCA
>JAUHYN010000736.1 GCA_030426505.1 bacterium
AGCTCGATCAGCGCGTGTGGCGCGCCGACGCCTTCGCGGGCCGCACGCCGAACGGCGCGGTGTGGAGCGACGCGGTCGCCGAACGCTTGCGCAAATCGCTCGCCCAAGACGCCGCCGCGCGCACCCGCGCCGCGAAAGTGATCGCCGACTACGGCCCGAAGACCTCGCCCGACACGATCGATCTCCGCCGACTGGAAGCGGAGCTCCTCGCCGCCGTCGTCGCGCGCGACGACAACGAGCAGGAGAAGCTGTGGCGCGCGGTCGAGTCCGCGTACGCCGAGACGGAGGGCCTCGCCGCGTGGCTGCTCGGCGTGGTCGACACCATCCCACTCGCCGCGCGCACGCGCACCGCGGTGCTGCTCCGCGCGCGCGCGCTGAAGGAGCGCGGCGCCGTGGCGGCGCTGTCGCCCGAGGAAGCGGCGCGCCTCTCGATGCGCGACCGCGTCGGCCTCGACGAGGAGACGATGCGGCTCGGCGTCGGGTTCGTCGGTCACCGCCTGCGCCTCGGTGATCCGCCGCAGGAGCGCGTGGAGGTCGCCGAGCTCCCGCTGCGCGCGCCGCGCCGGGTCTGGGTAGACGGCCTGTCGGAGCCGGTCGAGTGGTCCGCGGGTTCGCCGCCGGACGTGGAGGTCGCGCTGCCCACGACGCTGCGCGTGGAGGACCGGCGCTGGCGCGCGGAGGACGCGACGGCCGTGCGTCAGCGGTGGGGCCCGCACCGCGTGGTGACGTTGCACCGCACGAGCGACGACGCGCGTGTGGTCGGCACGTTGGTGTTCGGGCACGACGGTCAGCCGTACGCGATCTTCGAGCTGGACGCGCTCGCCGATCCGGAGCCGCCCGAGCCGCACAAGATGTTCGGGTTGGAGATCCGCGATCAGACCGGAGGCACTCAGATCGCGTACGCGAACCTCGTTGACGACGCACTCCTCGCCGACCTCGGTGTCCACTTCGGGTTGCTGCGCCTGAGTATCCTCGTGGACCCGCAGCCGTGGGCGGAGGTCAACGCGGCGACGGTCGCCGCGAGCGTCGCGCACTTCGACGGCGTCGACGCGTGGGCGCGCTTCGACGTGGCCCCGTTCAACCCGGATGGCTTACGGATCAACCGCGTCACGCCGAAGGCGACGTGGCCCGCGGCCGACCTCGGTCGTTTCAGTGGATCGCCGTTGTTCGACGCGACGACCGGCGCGCCGCTCGGCGTCCTCTGCACGCGCCGTTCGCCGACCTTTCTCGGCCTCGAAGAGCTCAGGACGTGGTTCCCCATCCTGGTCGAGCGCGGTCGCCGCGTCGGGCCGCGTGTGCGGCAGTCCGTCGACTGGCGGCAGCCCGACCGGATGTTCGGGCGCGAGGAGGCGCTTCGGCACCTGCACCAGATCCACCAGAGCACGAGCGGGCCGCGCATCGTCGCGGTGCAAGGGCCGCCGGGGATCGGGAAGTCGGCGCTGGTCGCGGCGTGGAAGGACGAGGCGCGGCTGTCGTCGGATCCGGATCTCGATCGGCTCGTGCTGTGGACGTTCCCGGAGATGGACGTCCCTCGGGACGACCGCGGCAATGCGCCACCGGGCGACACCTTCGCGACCTACCTCGATCGCGCCGAGGAAGAAGCGAACGCCTTCCTCCGCTCGACGCTCGACTGGTTCGACGAGACCGTGGATCCGATCCGCGATCCCGGCGCACACCTCGCGCTTGAGCTGACGAAGCAGCGCGCCGTCCTGATCCTCGACGGCGCCTCCCCCGCCACACTCGAACACCTCGAGCGCGAGTTCCTCGAGCGACTCGAACCCGGCCTCGACGGGCTGGTCGTCGTCACGACGGAGCGACCGCTGAGCGTCAAGGCGATCCCCGTCGCGCTCGACCCGCTCGACTCGAGGGCCGTCGCGCAGATGCTGTCCGCGCTCGAGATCGAGGGTGTCGAGGAGAAGCAGGTCATGGCGCTGCTGCAGGAGATGGAGGCGCGGCCGAGGTTGATCGAGGCGCTCGCGGAGCGGTTGCGCATTCACTTCGGGTCGGAACTTGCGCATTGGCGCTTCGCACAACAGGAACTCGATCGCGTGGCACTCACGGATCGCGCGCTCGCGCGCGCCGGAGACTTCGCAGCGACCATTCAGAACCGACCGAACGACGGCATACTGCGCACGAGCATCGAGTCCCTCGCGTCGGACCTGAACTTCGCCGAGCTCGTCGCCTACGCGTTCCTCCGCTACGGCGAACCGACCGCTACGCTCGACGTCCCCGACGACGTCGCCGACGCCTGGGCCTACGCGCTCTTCGCGCTCGGGCACCCGACGCTCGCGTTGGAGTTGGCGTGGCTCCACCGCGACACGATCCTCCTGCACACCGGCGACCTCGCGGAGGCCGTGACGTCCGACGACCTCACCATCGCCGGCTGGGCCCACCAACTGATGGGACGCGAAGACCGCGCCGAGGCGTGCTTCGAAGCCGCCGCCCGCACCCTCGACGGCCCCGGCCAGAGCGTCGCCCCGCCGATCGAATACCTGCTGAAGATCCACCGCATCACGCGCTGGGGTCGACGCTTCGGCAACGCCGACGACTTCGCTCCGCTCGTCGAGCGCCTCGACGCCTACGACTCGCGTTCCGCGTTGGCTCGAACCGTCGTCGAGATGGCCCGAGACCAGCGTCCGTCCGCCGAACCGCTGCGTCTCCCGCGCCACCTCGCGATCGACGCCTCGCTCGAAGACGCCGCGCGCCTCGCCACCGAAGGCCGCTCCCAACAAGCCGTCGCCGCCTACCGCTCCGCTCAACGCCTCGCCGAGCGCAGCGGCCTCCGCTGGCTCGAGCTCGAGGCCTACCTCGAGGCGATGGAACGCATCGACACCGAGCGCCTCCCCTCGTACCTCGACCGCGCCGAGTCACTCGCGCGCGCGATGAACGCGACGGGCTACCTCGCCCGCGTCGAGGCGCTCCGCACCGCCGGGATCTCCGCGTCCACGCCCCCATCCGACGACGCGACGGCTCGCCTCCGCGATGCCTCGCCCGGCGCCACGTCCAGCGACTCCTGAGCCTCGCCCTCTGGGCCCCCGCGCTACTCCGTCACCGTCCGAAACGCCACGTCCCGCGTGAAGCTCGGGACCGTCACCTGCTGCTCGCCCGCCGTCACCGGCACCGCCTCGATCACGCGCCCGTCCTCCGTCCCGTACCACTCCAGGCGGCCCGCACGCGGCACATCGATCTGCACCGTCAACCCCGACACCGCCGGCGCGGGCAGCGGCGCCGCGTGGAACGCGTAGCCGTAGACGTTCGCCGCGCCGCGCAGCGTGTACACGCGCACCGGATCGCCGCCGCCGATCTCGAGCACCGGTCCGATCGCGACGTCGGCGTCCACCGAACCGACGAACCGCGACAGCGCCGCGAAGTCCGCGCGAAGCTCCGGGCCGAAGAACACGACGCCGCCCAGGAATTGCGCGCCCGACAAACTCGACTCCCACGGGATCGCGTGGACCTCGTTGAAGAACGCCGTCCACATCTTCACGCGCGTCCCCATGCGCGTGCGCTCGCGGTAGTCCGATGACGCGTCCTGTCCGAACGGCTCCCCGAGTTCGCCGATCACGATCGGCTTGCCGTGCGACGACTTCGGGAACGGCTCCTCGCTCGAGTTCCCCGCGACCACCGCGTCCAACAACACGCGATCCACGTCCACGCCGTTGCCGCGTTGGTACACGTGCGGCGAACTCAGATCGATCGATGCGAGATCCGGCCGCGCCCAACTCACCGTCACGGGGTGACCGTACGGATCCACGCTCCGCACGTGGTCGGCGAGGCGCTGAATCGTCGCGTCTTCGAGGAAGTACTCATTGATGAGTTCGACGAAGTCGATCCACGCCCCATACCGCGCGACGACGTAGGTGAAGTAGCGCTCGAGCGCCGCCACGTCGCCCGGGTCCACGCGCGCCGCGTTCTGATCCGTACACGGCCTATCGTGATCGTGCCCGCACACGAACTCACTACAGTCCTCGTCCCAGTTCTCACCGCACCGCATCCGCCCCGGCTCGACCGTCTGCCACCCGAAGCCGACGGGATCCATGTACACGCGCACGCCGCGCGCCGTGAGATCGCGCAGCATCCGGTCGCCCCACTTCCCCCACTCGAGGTGGTAGTAGTTGTTCGGCGTGCCGCCGTCGGTCGCGAGCTGCTCCCACAGTGGGTACGAGCAGTTGTTCACGGACCAGCGGAAGAGGTCGACTTCGGTCTCGTCGATGTAGACCGACGACCACTCGGGCCACGTCTTCCCGCACGCGCTCTCGTCGTTCGCGTCGACCTTGTCGATGCACCACCCCTTCGGCTCCTGCACCGTCGGGAACGCGGTCGCGACGGAGTCGCGGACACACGTCGAGATCCCCACGCCGCCGAACAGCCCGCCGTCCTCCTCGTACACGTAGCGGAACGGGTTGCTGTCGTGCGCGCGCAGGAAGCCGCGCCGCGCCGACGCGCCGACCTCCAGCGATCCCTGATTCGACACGCGCGTCCCCGAGGTGTCGGTGAGCTCGTACGCGAACGCGTACGTCCCCACTTCGCGCGGCGCGAAGCGGACCTTCCACGTCCCGGTGTCGTAGTAGAAGCCGAAGACTCGGATCGTCGCGCCGCTCGGAGCGGTGAGCGTCATCGTCACGGTGACTTCTTCGAATGGGTTCGCGTACGCGCTGTCGTCGTGCGGGATCGTCCACTCGTGGACGAAGTACTGGCAGGTGTCCGCGTCGTCGCACGCGGCCTCCTCTTCGAGCGTACACGTC
>JAUHYN010000737.1 GCA_030426505.1 bacterium
CAAGCTGACGGTCTTCGATGTCACGCCCAGACCACGAAGCGTCCGTCCGGCAGCAAGCCGACGAAAGCGGCGTACGTGACGCGGTCACCGCCCGCCGGTTCGACCTCGTGGTAGCAGCGGCTGTTGATCAGCAGCAGGTCGCCCTTCTCGGGCTCGATGCGGAGGCTGCGCGCGCCCGCGACGAGGGCCCGATCGTAGATGTAGCTGCCGCGCGGCACGGTCTCGTCGTCGGCGTCCTCGTGTCTCCGTTCGTGGACGATGCAGGCGCCGCCGTCGAAGCTCGTGAGGAAGACGTTGAGCGACAGCTGGGCGCGCGCGGCTTGGATTCCCCAGCGCGCGTCGGTGCGGCGGCAGGTATCGGCGTGCAGGCGGATGCCGTCGTTCAGGCGTCGGACGATGCCCGAGAAGTACTCGCGGCCGTCGGCCTCACGCGCGATCGAGATGTCCGCGCCGGCGTCCTCGCGGATTCGCGCCATCGCCCTCGCCAACGGGTCCACGCCGGCGGCCGCGATCACGGCGTCGCGCTGCCGAGCAGCCTGGATGGCGTCCTCGAAGTACCGGTCGCGCCGATTCGAGTGATAGCCCGCCTGCGCGATACCGAAGCGCTCGAAGGTCTGGAACGCAGGCTTCGCCGCGTAGCGCTCGAAGGCGTCGTCCGGCAGCGCGCGCATCACCGCGTCGCACTCGGCGCCGTCGAGCAACGGAACGCGCACCGCGGGGATCTCGGCGACGCACAACGCCTCGAGCGCCCCGGGTGAGAGGGACTCGGGCTCCGCCTTTCGCCACGCCGCCGCGCGCGCCATCCCGTCGTCCTAGCACGGCTGACGGCGAACCTCTCGTAGGACTTCCGAGGAGGGCCTCAGAACGTATAACGCAGCCGCGCGTAGGCGTTCGTGTTGTCCTCCAGCTGCCCGAAGAACGTGAAATCGTCCCGCCCGAACATCACGTTGCCGCCGAGGGTGAGTTCGATCGACTGCGTCAGCTTGTAGCTGATGCTCGGGCGCAGGTGGGCGTCGACGTCCGTCGGGGAGACGAACGCGAACAGCGAGATTCGGAGGTTGTCCGACAGCGCCGAGAACGTCAGGCGGAGCGTCCCGAGCAAGCGCAGCTCGTCGGGCTCGAACTGGGGCGCCGGTGAGTTGGCGAGGAGCGCATCGTGGGCGAGCACGTACTCGACGTAGCCTTGCACACCGACGGTAAACTTCGCGAACGGTTCGAACTCATAGCCGATGAGACCGCGCAGCTGACTGTTCGCGACGAAGGGATCGTTGCCGTCCACGTCGTCCCACGCGTGGTGGAACGCGCCCTCGAGGTTGACCACGCCGCCGAACAGGAGCCCTCTCACGCTCGCGCCGTAGACGCCGAGGCGGGGATGCGTGAGCGCGCCGCTGACCGGATCGAAACCCAGCGGCTGCTTGGTGAACCCGATGTAGCCGTACGCCGCGAGCTCCCATCCCGCGAGCTGTCCGTACAGACGGAGCGCGTGCTCGGAGCTCTCGACCTCCTTGGGCGGTCGCAACGGTTCGAGCGGCGTCGCGACGGTGCCCGGTCCGACGAGCTGTCCGAGCGGTGGGAAGAAGAACGAGAGGCGCTCCCCGGTGATCAGGCGGTCCGGCGCGAAGATCGGGGTCCAGACGTAGTCGATTCCGCCGCTCCCGAAACCGAACGACAGCTTCACGGAGTCCGACGGCGCCTTGAGGAACTGGTCTTCGCGGCCGACGAAGAACGAGACGAAGTCCTTCGGGAAGAGGTCGTTGAGGAACACCAGATCCCCCGTGCCCCAGGTGAGGATCTGACGACCGAGCCGCGCCGAGAACGAAGTCCCGAAGGTCACGTCGGCCCACGCTTGGCGGAGATCCACCGCGACCTCCTCGGTGATCGCGTCGCCCACGAAGTCGACGACGAGCTTCGCCTTCGAGCGCGGCGCTTCGAGGTCGACGTCGAGGCGTCCTCGACTCTCCGCGAGGAGGTAGTCGTGCGGGGTGGCGTCGTCGGAGGCGACACGTGTCCCGCCCGCGGCCTCCGCGAACCCGTGGAGCGACCACGCGACGCGCTCCTCCTCCGCGAACGGATCCGGCGCGGCGCCATCGGACGCAGCCTCGGCAGGAGCGGCGGCCGCGCTCTCCTCGAGCCCCTCGAAGTCGCCCCACTCCGCGTCGTCACCGCCGAGGTCTTCGACCGACGGCGCGACCGAGGCCGTCGTCGAGGTCCCGACCGCCGCCGTCGCGGGCGCCGCGCCCAGCAGGGCCGCGGCGAGGATCAGCGCGCGCGTAGCCACTGCGCCGGGGGATTGCGGAGCGAGCGCTCCACGAAGACGTCTTCGGGGACCCCGAGGTCGTACGCGACCGAGGAGAACGCGACGAGGGTGTAGCCGCCCGCCTTCAGGTCGCTCACCTTCATCCGAGTGATCGTCGGCTGCCCGGCGACGGTCTCGACCCGCACCGCCACGATCTCTCGGATCGCGGTGCCCTTCGCGTCGAAGTACTCGATCGACTCGGGGAGCCCGTCCTTCTTCCGGATTCGCGCGCGATACTTCGCGAACTCGACATCGTCCTTCTTCTTCGGCGTGCTCTCGAGGACCCAGTGGGTGTCGGTCTCCTCGGCGATCGTGTGCGTGTCCTCGGTCGGCGCGCGGCCGGAGATGTCCTCGTAGTAGAGGTGCGATCCCACGAAGCTCGTCCGCTCGTCGCTCGCGGCGATCCGCTTCACGAGATCGAGCGCCGGCAGATAGAGCCAGCGATCGTCGTCCGCCGAGGGTTTCTTGTGCACGAGGAAGACCGTGTTCCGGACGTCGGCCGGCTTCTCGAAGCGCACGAGGAAGCGCTGCTCGCCACCTTCCGTGACGTCCTTGCGGAGGACGACGAGCTGTCGGCTCATCTTCCGACCCTGCGCATCGACGATCTGCATTCGGACCAGGGCGCGCCCGTCCGCGCCGGCGTAGTACTGCGCGGCGCTCGCGCGATTGGCGACGTCCTGCGCGGACGTCTTCGCGAAGGCGGTGGCCGAACCAAGAGACAGCGCGAACGCGAGACCTATCGAGAGAAACTCATGAGGATTCATATCAAGACGACTTTCGGTGGCCGACGGCGAGCACCGCCGGGAGGAGCACGAGGGTCACCAGACTGGAGACGCCCATGATCGCGAACATCAAGACGCCGACCGTGTTGTAGGGCACGAGCGGCGCGGCGAGGAGCGGAAGGAAACCCACCGCGATGACGACTGCGTTGCGGACGATCGCGCGCGCGGGCGCGTCGAACATTCGACGGAGCGCGACGTGCCAACTCTTCGTCTCGTCGACCAACTGGCGCGTGCGCTCCAGGAAGTGGATCGCGAAGTCGACGCTCAGACCCAGACTCAGCGAGGAGAGCACGGCGACGGGCATGTCGTAGTCCTTACCCGCGAGCCCCGTGACGCCGTACACGAGCACGATCGTGAAGCCGAGCGGCACCATGCTGAGCAGGCCGTAACCGATCGAGCGGAACAGAATCACCATCATCACGAAGACGACGACGAACGCGCCGAGCAGGCTGTCCAACATGCCCTGCACCATCTTCTCCTGCCAGACCACGTTGATGTACGTGAGCCCCGCCCACTGCGCGTGTACCGGGAGCGGCGGCGGGTTGGCGGCGATCCAATCCGCGGCGAACCGTTCGAGCGAGGACATGTCACGGTTGTCGCCGCTGTCGAGTTGGAACCAAACGGCTGCGGCGCGCTCGTCCGGAGTCACGACGTGGAAGAGGTCGCGCGGGCGGTGCGAGCTCTGGAACGTGAGGAGCGTCTGCGCGACGCCAGCGCGCGAGTCAGGGATCGTGAACGCCGCGTCGTCGCCGCCCTTCAGCGCGCGGTGGACGGTCTTGACGACGTCGGCGACGGACGTCGTCTTGCCGACGCTCGGCTGCGCCTCGACCGCGGTCTGCAGGCGCGCGATCCACTCGAGCCACACGGGGTCGCGGAACACTCGGGCTCGAGACTCGGCTTCCTCGTAAGCGGCCAGCGCCGCAGACCACGCGGGTTCGCCTTCGGCGTCCTCGAAGACCTTGTCGTCGAGGCGCGTCGCGAGGTCGGAATCGGCGTCGGCGACGAGGGCCTCGAACGCCGCTTTGCGATCCACGGGCGCCTCCGCGAGGGCGGCCCGCGCCGCGGCGACCGGGTCGGCCGCGGCGTCCTTCGGTTCGATCACGAGGTAGGCCGGATACGTCCCGGCGAGGGCGTCGTTGAGCGTTCGATCCGCGACGCGCACCGGGTGATCCGCCTGGAACCAGCGCACCGGGTTGTCGTTGATCTCGATGATCGAGATTCCGTACGCGCCGACCCCGAGCAACACGACGCTCACCGCGAGGACGACCGGAGGCGCCCCGAGCGCCAGCCCGCGGAGCCCATGCACGGCGCGGTCGAGGAGACCGGGCGTCTGGTTCTTGCGCGCCTCGTGGGCGCTGACCAGCGCTTGCAAGCTCTCTTGCGAGAGCGAAACGACGTACGCCGGGATCACGAGGATCGTGAGGACGAACGCGAGGAGGATACCCAGGCCGACGAACGCCCCGAACACGCGCACTGGCGGGATCGGAGTGAGGAGCAGCGACAGGAAGCCGGCGGCGGAGGTCAGTGATGTGTAGAGCATCGGCGTGAAGAGGTGGCCGACCACGTCGGCGATCGTCTTCCGCGCGTCCTGAGTGCGGGGGTACTGGTCGGCGAACTCAGTGAGGATGTGAACCGCGTCGCCCACCGCGATCGGCATCAAGA
>JAUHYN010000738.1 GCA_030426505.1 bacterium
GCAGGCGCCGCGTGTCGTTCGTGAAGTAGTGGTCGGCCTCGGTCTCGCCCGCCTGCGTGGCGACCTCGGACGGCCCGCGCGGCGCCTCGGTCGCGGCGGTCGCTCCCCGCGCGCCCGCCGGCACCGCGGAGGCGGCCGACGCCGACGCTGGCGCGCGGTCCGTCTCGGTGGGCGGGTCGTCCGGGAAGCGGAGGCGCTGCGCCGTGTCGATCTTCCCGCCGACGACGCTGCTGATCTCCGAGAGCGCGCTCTTGAGCGCGGTGTCTTCGTCGTCGTGCCCCGGGAAGATGTCCTCGAGGAACTCGATCAACCGCTGCCGCGGCGACACCACCTGCAGGTGCGCGAGGTAGCGGTCGAGCGCGATCTGCACCTCGCGCATGTCCGGGTAGCGGCCGTCGAGATCGCGGTCGAGGCACTTCGCGACGATGTCCTCGATCTCGTCGTCGAGCGCCGGGTTGAACTCGCGCACCGACGGGATGGGCGCCTGGGTCAGGCGACGCACCCGCTCCTTGAGCGTGGGGCCATCGAACGGGTTCCGGCACGTGAGCATCTGGAACAGGCAGATGCCGAACGCGAAGACGTCGCTGCGGCGATCGATGTCGTCGCCGAGGATCTGCTCGGGCGACATGTACCCGAGCGTCCCCTTGATGGTCCCGGCCGCAGTCTCCGTCGCGCGGTTCATCGCGCGGGCGATCCCGAAGTCGATCACCTTCACCGACCCGGTGAACGTGACGCGGATGTTCTTCGGCGACACGTCGCGGTGGACGAGGTTGAGCGGGTTGCCGTCCACGCCGGCCGCCTCGTGCGCGCAGTGCAGACCGGCCGCCGTCTCGATCGCGATCCACACCGCGACCTCCGGCGGCATCAACCGGCCGAGCTGGATGCAGCGCTTGATGATCTCTCGGACGTCGACGCCGCGCAGGTACTCGAGGACCAGGTAGACCTCGTCCTCGCGCGCGACCAGATCGAGCACCTGGCAGATGTTCGGGTGGGAGAGCCGGGCGGCGATGTGCGCCTCGTCGATGAACATCAAGCGCGAGCGCCGGTCCGCGACGAGGTGCGGGAGCGGCCGCTTGATCACGACCTCGCGGGAGAAGTTGTTCTCGCCGCGCATGATCGCCAGATAGATCGCGGCCGTGCCGCCGATCTTCAGCGGTTTGACGATGTGGTACTTCCCGAGGACCTGCTCGGGCGGTTGACTGCGAGCTTCCATCCTCGCCGGGGCCCATCATGCTAAGTTGAGGGCGCTTTGTCGAAGGTTCGAGGAGGAGGAGCGCCGCGGCCCCCACCGCCCCGCGCGCGCGCCGGGGCGGGCCCCAAGGCCCGCTCGGCCCCCAAGACCAAGGCCAAGGCGCCCACGAAGGGCCGGACGTCCCCTGGTTTGACCGAAGAGGAGGCCGAGGAGGCCGCCGGATTCGAGCGCCGTCACGCCGCCGAGATCGAGGAGGAGGGCCGCCGCCATACCTCGATCGACGCCGAGGGCGAGCTCGAGCGCCTCTTCGAGGACGAGGAAGACGACGACAAGGTCAAGGGCCTCAACTGGGACGACGAGCGCAAGAAGCGGGGCCGGCACCCGGACGACGAGGACGACACCGAGGACGGCGAGGCCGCCGCCGCCGCCGCCGCCGAGGCCCAGAAGCAGGGCTTCGCGGCCGACGGGAGCGTGGGCAAGTACTTCGCCGACATGCCGGAAGACCGGATGGGGGACCTGTCGCTCACGGACCCGAACGAGATGAAGCGCGCGCTCGGCCCGTCGGTCCGGTTCGCCCAGCACGCGATGCTCCTCGCGGAGGAGCGTATGAAGGACGGGGGCTCGCGCGGCGAGGCCCTCGAGCTCCTCGCCACGCTCTACAGCGGCGTCAGCGACACGGCCTACGCGAACAAGGCGCTCCGCGAGTTCGGGCACGCGACCGGCATCATCGATCTGTACCCGCTCGAGCTGATGGATCACCTGCTCGCGCACGTGCCGGGGTTCTGCACGAAGGTCCGCCACGGCAGCTTCTTCTCGCCGGTCGACGGCGAGGAGGTGTCGGTGCGTCGCACCGGGCGCGCCGGCGTCCCGCTGACGCTGCGCTACGACCCGACGCTGCGGGTCCGCGGCTTCGCGATCAAGGGCGGCACGCGCCCCGGCTACCTCTTCGAACCCACCGAGCCGCCGGGCACGTACCAGCTCGTGTTCCTCTCGGCGGGGACGTTCGAGGTCCTCCTCTCCGCGATCTCCAAGGATGGGTGGCTGCTGATCGAGCAGGTCGAGTTCTGCATCGAGGAGAACGACGACGAGCTCGAGCACTTCGCCGGCATCGAGCGCGAGCGCGACAACGACGCGGGCCCCGAGGGCGAGCCGAAGTCGAAGAAGAAGGACGACGACCTCAAGATCCACTTCCCGCGCCGCATCTGAGCCCCGCGGCTGAACGTCGCTGAAGAATCCCTCCGCCGATCGGAGCATTGCCGCGGCGTGGCACATCGCTTCACATTCGGCGGTGATGCACCGGATCCTCACCGGTCTCGCGCTCGCGCTCGTCGCGCCCTCCGTGGCGGCGGCCCAGACCATCTGCGTCGACCCCGGACACGGCGGCGCGGATCCGGGCGCGGTCGGGTGCGGCCACGAGGAGGAGGACATCGTCGTCGACGTGTCGCTGAGGCTCCGCACCCTGCTCCAGGGCGCGGGGTTCAACGTCGTCATGACCCGCACCAACGACTCGGCCGTCAGCCTCAACGGGCGCGCGAACCTCGCCAACTCCCAGGGCGCCGCGCGCTTCATGAGCATCCACGCGAACTCGGCCGGCGTGGTCGCGACCGGCATCGAGACGTTCTGCTCGAACAACGCGTCGGCGAACTCGGTGGACCTGCGCGACGAGATCCAGTCCGCGATGATCTCGACCTGGCCGCTGAGCAACCGCGGCGGGAAGACCGCCAACTTCACCGTCCTCACCGCGACCAACATGCCGGCCACGCTCAGCGAGCTCGGGTTCATCAACAACTGCAACGTCGACGTCCGGTACCTCACCGACCCGAACGAACGGCAGCGCGCCGCCCAAGCGCACCTGAACGCCCTGCTCCGCCACCTCGGTCAGAACCCGATGCCGACCACCGGCGTGCTGACCGGCGTCATCTACCGCGACACCGGCGCGGGCGTCGGCGACACGTCGATGCGCCTCCCCGGCGCGACGATCACCGTCCAGGAGACCGGCGCGACCGACGCCGCCTCCGCCGAGTCCGGCGCGTGGCGCTTCGACCTCCCCGCCGGCTCGTACACCGTGCGCGCCGAGCTCGCCGGCTACGGCGTCACCGCGCGCACCTGCGAGGTGCGCTCGGGCGACACGACCTGGTGTTCGATCGGCCTCTTCCCCGACAGCGCGCCGCGCGACGGCGGCGTCGCCCCGCCGCCGGACGCGGGGTTCGTCGACAGCGGCGTGGTCGACGCGGGCGAACCGAAACCCGCGATGGACGCGAGCCTCCCGAAGGACGGCGGCTCGATCCGCGTCGGCTTCCGGGACGGCGGCGAGCCCGTGCTCCTCGAAGCGAAGGACGTCGAGAGCGGCTGCGGGTGCAACGCGACCGAGCGCTCCGGCGCGAGCGCGCTGTGGTGCCTACCGCTGCTCCTCCTCGTCGCGCTCCGGCGCCGCGCCCTCGTCGTCGTCGCGCTCCTCGCGCTCACCGCGAATGCGCGCGCCGCCGAACCCGACGCCCCGAAGCTCGAGGACCGCCGCTCCGTCCTCCGCGGCGACTACCTCGATCCGGTGATCGCGCCCGACGGCGCGCACGTCCTCGTGACCGCACCGGGCCGCGCGGTCGTCATCGCGGTCGGCGTCGACGAGCCCTTGGAGCGCGTCCTCGTGGAGCAAGCGGGCGCCGGCTACCGGCCCGAGTGGTCGCGCGACGGGCGGCGCTTCGGGATCCGCAGCGCAGCGCGCCCGTTCTCCGGCGAGCCGCTGATGCAGTACGACTTGCTCGGCACGTACCACGGCCCGCAGCCGGAGCGCGCGCGCGTCACGCAGGAGGACGCGCGCGTCCACGTGGACGGCGTCGCGATGCACGCGGTCTCGTTCGCGCCGGCGATCGATCCGACGGGCGCGTTCGTCGCGTACGAGACCCCGACCGGCCTCTTCCTCTACCGCGTCGCGGACGAGCGGCACTTCGCGCTCGGGCGCGGCGCCGCCGCGAGCTTCTCCGGCGACGGCCGCTTCCTCGTCTTCGAGCGCACGACGGACGACGGCCACACGATCGTCTCGTCCGGTCTGTACTACGTCGACCTCGCGGCGCCCGGCGCGGTCCACCTCCTCGTCGACGAAGCCGGGCTCGAGCGCACGCCGACCATCTCCGCGGGCGAAGGCGGCTATCGGATCGCGTATCGCCACGACGACCGGATCGTGGTGGCGACGGTCCGGTTCCCGGTGCGGAGCGCGCGGTGACGGTCTACGTCCTCGGCGGCTACCAGACCGACTTCGGCTACAACTGGAGCAAGAACGACGAGGACCTCTGGGCGATCTTCGCCTCGACGGTCCGCGGCGCGTTCGACGCGACGGCGCTCGAACCGTCGGACGTCGACGTCGCGCACATCGCGAACTTCTCGAGCGAGTTGTTCTGTCACCAGAACCAGCTCGGCGGCTGGTTCGCGTCCGCGCACGACGACCTCGCGGGCGTCCCGGCGTCCCGCCACGAAGCGGCGTGCGCCTCGGGGAGCGTCGCGATGCTCGCGGCGTCGGCGGAGATCGAAGCCGGGCGCTACGACCTCGCG
>JAUHYN010000739.1 GCA_030426505.1 bacterium
GAACATAGGCGGCGGGCACGACCCGATCCCCGACACCCCCGAGTGCCTACCGCAGCAGTTCCCGGACAACTGTCCGGACCTCGGAAACCTCATGTTCCCGCTCGCCAACCCGGACAACGACACCCTCTCGGGCGGTCAGGGCTACGTGATCGGCGCCAACCCGGTGACCAAGGAGTGATGACGATGTTCTCGAGAAGCCTCGCCCTGACCCTCGTCCTCGCCCTCCCCGCCACCGCGTGGGCCGACGACGACGCCACGCTGACCCGCCTCCTCCTCGCGCACCACGAAGCGCCGACCCGCGCCGAGATCGAGCGCCACATCGCGTCGCCCAAGCCGCGCCTCGTCGCGTGGGCGCTCGACGCGCAGCTATTCCCGCCGCTCAGGAAGCGCGCGATCGCAGTGCTCGCCGAGTGGGGCGACGCCGAAGTCGAAGACACCTACCGCGCCCTCCTCGTCCGCCGCGACGCGCGCGTGATGCACCACGTCACGTTCGCGTTCTCGCGCGCGTTCCCCGTGGAGGCCCCCGCCGTCCTCGGCCCGCTCCTCGACGGCGAGGACCGCGAGCTGGCCCTCTCCGCGGTCGACGCCCTCGTGCGCGTGGACACCCCGGCCGCCCGCCTGCGCCTCGACGCCGTGCGGACGCCGGCCGTCAGGGCTCGGATCGGCGCAGCGCGCCGCGCGCTCGAAAAATCCCGCCGCCATTAGCACGTTTTCCTGAGCCACCCGTTCACGAAGGGAATGGTCCGCCCTTCGACACTCGTCGCACTCGCCCTCACCCTCTTCGCGCTCCCCGCCGCCGCCACGGAGCCGCCGCCCGACCGCACCGAGTCGCCCTACTTCCGGGTGATCGGTGAGACGAACACCGAGACGCTCCCGCTCGTCTCCACGCGCGCCGACGTCGACATCGCGGGCGTCATCGCGCGCGTCAACGTCAAGCAGACCTACAAGAACTCGGGGAGCTCGCCCATCGAGGCGATCTACGTGTTCCCCGGCTCCACGCGCGCCGCGGTGTTCAAGATGAAGATGACGATCGGCGACCGCACCATCGAAGCAAAGATCCAGGAGAAGGACGCCGCGCGGAAGCTCTACGAGAAGGCGAAGCAGGAGGGGAAGAGCGCGAGCCTCCTCGAACAGCAGCGCCCGAACGTGTTCACCATGAACGTCGCCAACATCATGCCGGGCGACGTCATCGAAGTGGACATGACCTACTCCGAGCTCCTCGTCCCGACCGAGGGCGTCTACGAGTTCGTGTACCCGACCGTGGTCGGCCCCCGCTACGACGGACCGCAGGGCGCGACGCCCACCAAGTCCGAGGCGTGGACCGCGAACCCGTTCCTCTCCTCCAACGAGCCGACGTACACGTTCGGCCTCAGCGCGAACATCGCCGCCGGCATGCCGATCTCGGCCGTCACCAGCCCCTCGCACCGCATCGCGCCGCAGTTCTCGGGCGCCACCCGCGCGAGCGTCCGCGTCGACGACGAGGACGGCGGCAACCGCGACTTCGTCCTGAAGTATCGCCTGGCGGGCGAAGGCATCCAGAGCGGCCTCCTGATGTACCCGGGTGCAAGCGAAGCGCGCAGGGAGGCGAAGCCGACCGAAGACGGGACGGGACCGGCTTTGCCGGACCGGGGCCCCGAGGCCGAGAACTTCTTCCTCATGATGATGCAGCCGCCGAAGCGCCTGAACCCTTCGATGGTGCCGCCGCGCGAGTACATCTTCATCCTCGACGTCTCCGGCTCGATGGGCGGCTTCCCGCTCGACACCGCGAAGACCGTCATCGAGGAGCTCCTCGCCGGCCTGAAGCGCGAGGACCGCTTCAACATCATGTTCTTCTCCGGCGGGAGCCAGGTGCTCAACGAAGAGAGCGTCCCCGCGTCCGACGCGTGGAAGCGCCGCGCCGCCGACATGCTCGCCCGTCAGCGCGGCGGCGGTGGCACGCAGATCCTCCCCGCGATGCAGCGCGCCCTCGCGATGCCGCGCGCCGCGAACATGTCGACCAGCATGGTCGTGGTCACCGACGGCTACGTCTCCGTCGAGAAGAAGACGTTCGACCTGATCGCCGAGAACCTCGGCGAGGCGAACCTCTTCGCGTTCGGCATCGGTCGCTCCGTGAACCGCCACCTCATCGAGGGCATGGCGGCCGTCGGTCGCGGCACGCCGTTCGTGGTGCTCGGCCCGCAGGACGCGCCCGCCGCCGCGAAGCGCTTCAAGACGTACATCGAGTCGCCGGTCCTCACCGACGTGAAGATCTCGTTCGACGGCTTCGACGCGTACGACGTCGAGCCCAAGAGTATCCCGGACGTGTTCGCGCAGCGCCCCGTCGTCGTGTTCGGCAAGTACCGCGGCACGCCGTCCGGCCACATCGCGCTCGCCGGCTACAACGGCCAGGGCCGCTGGTCGCAGTCGCTCGCCGTGAAGGCGACCGACGCGAGCGCCGACCACGAAGCGCTCCGTCAGCTCTGGGCACGCCACAAGATCGCGCGCCTCGACGACCTCGCCACGCTCGGCCGCACCAACGTGAAGGACGAAGTCACGAAGCTCGGGCTCGAGTACAGCCTGATGACGAAGTACACGAGCTTCCTCGCGGTCGACTCGTTGGTCCGCAACCACTCGGGCGTGTCGAACACCGTCGCGCAGCCGCTCCCCACGCCGAGCGGCGTCGCCCCCGCGGCGCCGGTGGGCTCCGCGTCCGGCGGCGCGGCGTACTACAAGCGCGCGCGGCGCCTGAGCCGCCCGCGCCCCGCGCCCTCGCGTTCGTACGCCCCCGCGCCCGCCGCGGAACCGGCCGAGGCCGAGGAAGCGGACGGCCTCGGGGACGCCTCGAGCGCGATCGTCTCGAAGGAGCTCGAGCGCACCGAGTCGAAGCCGCGCACCGCGATGAGCCGCCGCGTGATCCGCGATCGCCTCGCGAAGTGTGTCGAGGGCGGGACGAAGCAGGGCGCGAAGGCCCGCGTGGTGTTGGTCATCAGCCCGTCGGGCCAGCTGGTCGACGTACGGTTCAGCCTCGCGCCGCTCACCCCGACGCAGGAGCAGTGCATCCGCCGCGCCGCCAAGACGCTCGCGCTCCCGCGCGGCCGCAGCGTACAGATGCCCATCCTCCTGCGCTTCTGAGCGGGCCCGCCTCCCGGGGCACCGCCGGAGGTTGACCGGCGCTCCGAGCGCCGGTCTGATGCCGCGCGGTGTCCCAGTTCCCCGACCTCCGGATCGTCGCCGAGATCGAAGCCATCTGGCGCGACAAATACGCCGGCTCCAACCCCGCCAGCCTCGAGAAGACGCTCGGGTTCGAGATGGCGTCGGTCGAGCTCCACCGCAAGAACCTCGTCCCCTTCCTCGACGGCCACGGCGTCCGCCACGGCAAGCGCCTCCTCGACTTCGGGAGCGGCCCCGGCGCCTCGGCCGCCGCGATCGCGTTCGACCTCGGCGCCGAGGTCGTCGGCGTGGAACCCAACGCCGGCAACGAGGTGATCGCCCCGCGCTGGTCCGCGGCTTACGGCGTCTCCGACAAGACCTCGTTCCACTTCATCTCCGACACGCTGCACCTCCCGTTCGAGGACGAGTCGTTCGACTTCGCGATGGCGAGCTCTTCGCTCGAATATATCAAGGGCGACCGCGGCCCCTACGTGCGCGAGATGGTGCGCTGCCTGAAGCCTGGCGGACGCCTGATCGTCGCCGGCACCTCGAACGCCGCGTGGCCGCGCGAGGTCCACAGCCAGACCTGGACGCTCAACTGGATGCCGAACCTCGGCCCGAAGATCCGAGAGCGCCTCGGCAAGAACCCCGACGCCGAGCGCGGCGTCACCTTCGGCGAGATCCTCGCCGCCGCCCCCGACCTCAGGTTCGTCAAAGGCGAGCGCGACGAACTGCTCGCCTTCGCGGAGCGCGTCGGCGAGCGCGCGGAGCGCGTCCCGGTGCTCGGCGGCTTCGTCACGACGGCCGCCCACCGCGCGCTGTTGGCGTTCGACCGAGGCGTCACCGGCGCCGTGGATTGGCCCGCGGAGGCGTTCCTCCCGTGGCTGAACGTCGGGTTCGAGAAGGTCGGGTAGTGCGGGCGCCCCGCCTTTCGAAAAAGTGCCGCAGGCGCTAACACCGGGACCCCTCCATGTGCGGAATCCACGGCATCGTGTCGCTCTCCGGCGACACCCATCCGGACGCCGAGCTCCTCGGCCGGATGGGGACGGTGACCACGCACCGCGGACCGGACGACGCCGGCGCCTACTGCGACGGCCCGGTCGGCATCGCGATGCGGCGCCTGTCGATCATCGACCTCGCGGGGGGCCACCAGCCGATCGGCAACGCCGACGGCACGCTGTGGATCGTCTGCAACGGCGAGATCTACAACTTCCGCGAGCTGCGCAAGGAGCTCGAGGGCCGCGGGCACGTCTTCGCGACGAACAGCGACACCGAGGCCGCGCTGCACGCCTACGCCGAGTGGGGCGACGCGTTCCTCGAGAAGCTCGAGGGCATGTTCGGGCTCGCGATCTACGACAAGAAGAAGCGCCGCGTCCTCATCGCGCGCGACCGCATCGGCATCAAGCCGATCTACTACCACCAGACGCCGGAGCGCATCGTGTTCGCCTCCGAGGCGAAGTCGATCCTCGAGGTCCCCGGCGTCACGCCCGCGATCGCTCCGATCGGCCTGCACACGTACCTGTCCCTCGGCTACGTCGCCGCGCCCTACTCGCTCCTCGACGGCGTGAAGAAGCTCCCCGTCGCGTCGATGATGACGAT
>JAUHYN010000740.1 GCA_030426505.1 bacterium
CGCGACGCGGGCCCCGCCGCACCGCGCGACGGCGGCAGCCTCGGCGGCGGCGGCGGCGGCCTCGACGAGACCAACGGGAGCTGCGGCTGCACGTCGACCGAACGCGGCGGCTCCGCGTGGCTCGCGCTCGGTCTGCTCGGACTGCTGGTTCGCCGCAGGCGCTGCCCCGCGCACCGCAGAGCGCGCCGAGCGTTCGCGACGGAGCGCCCGGCGAGGAGGCACGCGATTCGCCTCGGCTCGACGCCGCGCCGTGATCGTGCGAACCGTCGACCTGACCGAGACCGAAGTCGGCGCGGACGGCCTCGCCGCGCTCTTCGCCGAGGGCCCGTCGCGCCTCGGAGCGCTCCTCCTCGGCGACGACGACATCGAGCGCTTCGTCGCGAGCGACACCTTCGGCCGGCTCGCCACGCTGCACCTGTTCAACGTCGGCCTCGGGCCACGCGCCGCGCGCGCGATCGCCGAGGCCGTGAACCGGCTGCGCTCGCTGTCGTTCGCCGGCGGCAACTACACGAAGAACGCGATCGGCGCCGACGGCGCGCGCGCGCTCGACACTCCGCACCTCGCGCGGCTCGAGGTGTTGGCGCTCGGCTACAACGAGCTCGGTGAAGGCGGCGTGGACGCGCTCGGCAAGGCGCGGCACCTCCGCTCACTTCGATCGCTCGGACTCACGGCGAACGACTTCTCACACGACGGTTTCGAACGCCTGTGCGTCTCGGACGTCCTCGACACGGTGGAGACCGACGCGAACGCGATGGGCGCGCTCGCGCGCGTCCCGGCGCCCGCGCTGCGGCGCCTCGTCCTGTGCGGCAATCCGATCGGCGACGCCGGCCTGCGCGCGATCCTGAACGCCCCGCTCGCCGCGCGCCTCGAGCGACTGAACGTGGTGTCGACGGGGCTGACCGACGCGAGCGTGGACGCCCTCCTCGGTGCGCGCGAGGCGAACCCGGCGCTCGAGATCGACGCGGGACGGAATCGGTTCTCTCAGGACGGCGCGCGGCGCCTCGCAGGACGCTGAGCTACCTGTACTCCTACGACCCGCTGCCGAACAGGCGGCGCCACGTGCTGGCGGCGGTCGTCGGCGGCGTGGTGGAGGGGCGCGGTCGGCGCACGCGGGGGCGCGGCTTGCGCTGGAACGGGGAGACCTTGGGGCCCTCGGCGAACGGGCCGTCGTCATAGTCGGCGGCGGCCTCTTCGGCGTCTTCGACCTCGAGGGCGGCGACGGCCGCGTCGAGGGTCATGGGCGGATCGAGGTGTTCGAGGCCGCGCTTGCGCGCCTCGTGGTAGCGACGCTTGATGTCCTCGACGCGGGCCCCGGGCTGCTCGAGGGCGGCGCGGGTCTCTTCGACGAGGGACGCGATCGGGGTGGGTTCCGCCGCCATCGCGTTCGGATCCCAGGGGTTGAACTCGCGCGTCATGACCATGGCTCCAGCTCCCCCTCCATCCTCAGAACACCCCGTCGGCCGATCTCCATCCCGCCTCGATCGGACGATCTTCGTATGGGTCCGAAGCGCCCCACGGCGGAACAACGGCCCGCACATGCGGAAGACCGTGGAAGCGATCACACTGACTCTCCTGTTCGGGTGTTCGAGTGTGGCCACCCCGAAGGAGGAGCCGACGACCATGCCTGCGACCCCGCCCCCGATCGACACCGCCGCCGCCGTGGAGGCGCTCGTCGCGGAGCACGGCGAAGCGATCCGAACGCGTGCGCAGTGGGGCGTCTCCCAGGTCGCCGCGCTGTGGCGCCCCGAGGACGGCGATCTTCTGGCCTTCGTCCGGGCGCACTTCGCGGCTGACGACGCCGAGCGCGCGGAGACCTTCGCGCGCCTCGAGGCGACGTTCGAACAGATCGACGGACACCTCTACGAGATCAACCGCACCGTGCGCCAAGCTCATGGCGACGTTCGATCCCTTCGCACACCTCTCGGAGGATCTCTTCCGCACGAAGATCGCGTTCGTCGCCCTCCTCAACTTCCCGCTGTCGACGCTCGACGAACGCACGAAGGACGGCCCGAAGTGGAGTCGGCAGCGCTGGGCCGAGACCCGCCTCGCCGGGCGCTTCTCGCGCCGCGTGCCCTCCGAGGTCTCGCAACACATCGCCGCGGTCGACGCCGAGAACGATCTCTACATCTCGCAGTACAACGTCTGGATGCACCACGTCGTCGCGGCCGACGGCGCGCGCCGCTTCCCTTCGGGCCAGCGCCTCATCAGCCACTGGAACCTGCGCGACGAACTCAAAGCGAACTACGCCGACGCGGAGCACGGCCTCGAGAAGCAGCGCACGATCGTGAAGCTGATGGAGCGCATCGTCACGCAGACGATCCCCGCCGTCGTCATCGACAACCCGCGCGTCGACTACGACCCCTTCGCGAACACCGTGAAGGTCGCGCCCGCGGACAGCGTCGAAGCCGACGCCCCCGCCGGTCGCGCCGAAGCGGACCCGACCCCCGAAGCCGATGTCCGCTACGAGCGCCTCCTCGCCGCGTTCGAGTCGCGGCGCCGCGCCGACCGCTATGCGCCGACTGCACCCACCGCGATCCGTCGCGCGTTCGACGAGGGGCGCGAGCTCCCCGAGGCGCGCGTGAAGGCGCTGTTCGAAGCGGTGCTCACGTCGCCCCGCGTGAAGGAGGTCGCGGCGCTGATCGCGAAGCGCCTCGGCCGCCCGCTCGAGCCACAGGACCTCTGGTACGACGGCTTCAAGTCGCGCGCGTCGATCCCCGAAGCGCAGCTCGACGCGCTCACGAAGAAGAAGTACCCGACCGCCGCCGCGTTCGCCGCGGACATGCCGAACATCCTCACCGGCCTCGGCTTCACGCCCGAGCGCGCGCGCTTCCTCGCCGACCGCATCGAGGTCGACGCGTCACGCGGCGCGGGCCACGCGATGCCGGCGCTGCGTCGCCAGGACAAGCCGCGCCTGAGGACACGCGTCGGCAAGGACGGCATGGACTACAAGGGCTACAACATCGCGGTCCACGAGCTCGGCCACAACGTGGAGCAGGTCTTCTCGTTGTACGAGGTCGACCACACGTTGCTCGCGGGCGTCCCGAACAACGCCTTCACGGAGGCGCTCGCGTTCGTGTTCCAGACGCGCGACCTCGCGCTCCTCGGCCTCGACACGAACGACGCGGAGGCCGAGAAGATGCGCGTGCTCTCCGCGTTCTGGTCGGCGTGGGAGATCGGCGGTGTGGCGCTGGTGGACACCGCGGTGTGGCACTGGATGTACGATCACCCGGACGCGACGCCGGCCGAGCTCCGTGACGCGACCGTCCGCATCGCTCGAGAGATCTGGAACGAACACTATGCGGACGTGCTGGGCGCGAAGGACTCTCCGCTCCTCGCCGTCTACTCGCACATGATCGCGTACCCGCTCTACCTCCCGAACTATCCGCTCGGGCACCTCATTGCGTTCCAGATCGAAGAGCAGATCGAGGAGTCCGGCGACCTCGGCCAGGAGTTCGAGCGGATGGCGAAGTACGGGTCGGTCACGCCCGACCTGTGGATGCAGCACGCGACCGGGGCGCCGGTGAGCGCGGAGCCTCTGCTCCGCGCGGTATCGAAGGCGCTCGAGTAGAGGTTCAGCGCTTCATGTTCGCGATCGACTCGAAGTAGCGCGCGAACAGCGGGATGCCTCCGGCCGCCTGCTCCCAGTCGAAGTTCTCGTTGGGCGCGTGGTAGCCATGCTCGGGGAGCGAGAGGCCGAGGAAGTAGACCTCAGTCTCCATGATCTGCTCCATGATCGGGACGGCGCCGATCGAGCCACCCTCGCGCGTGAACGCGGGGCGCGAGCCGAACGCGAACTCGTACGCGTCGCGCACGGCGTCGGCGTACTTGCCGGTGGTGTGGCCCTTGTACGGCTCGAGGCGCGCGTCGCTGTGGACGACGGCGTCGGGGATCTTGTCCTTCACGAACGCGCGGATGAGATCGAGCGTCTTCTCGCACTGCTGGTTCGGCACGAGGCGCGAGGAGAGCTTGATCTCCGCCTTCCCCGGGACGGCGCTCTTGATGCCCGGGCCGATGTAGCCGCCGACGATGCCGTGGACCTCGAGGGTCGGCATCGCCCACGCGGCGCGCATGAGATCGAGCGGGTCGTCGCTGCGCGCGCTCTTCATGTGGTGATCGCGCATGAAGTTCTCGACGGAGAAGCCGGAGTTCCTGAAGTCCTCTTCCTGCTCGGGGGTGAGCACTTCGACGTCGTCGTAGAAGCCGGGGATCTTCACCTTGCCGGTGCGGCCGTCGACCATCTCGCCGATCAGCCACGCGAGCTCGGTGAGCGGGTTGCGCGCGGCGCCGCCGACGAGGCCGCTGTGGAGATCGTGCTCGGCCGTCTCGAGCGTGATCGCGTACCCCTGCATCCCGCGGAGGCCGGCGGGCGTGGACGGGCGGCCGCGCGTCAGCCAGATCGTATCGGAGACGACGACGCTGTCGGTGCGAAGGCGATCGAGGTGTTCGGTGACGCCCGCGCCGAAGTTCGGCGACCCGATCTCTTCCTCGGTCTCCCAGAGGAAGTGGATGTTCACCGGGACGCCGGCGCGGTGCGCGGCCACCGCGCCGTAGAGCGCGGAGAGCGCGGGGCCCTTGTCGTCGGTGGTGCCGCGGCCGCGGTAGCGACCGTCCTCGTTGATGAACGTGAACGGCTCGGTCTTCCACTCGGGTTCGTTCGCGGGCTGGACGTCCATGTGGTTGTAGACGGTGACGGTCGGGGCGTCGTCGCTGTGGTGGAAGACGCCGTG
>JAUHYN010000741.1 GCA_030426505.1 bacterium
TCTACATCGCGCGCAAGCGCGGCTTCGCGGGCTTCGAGCGCATGGTCGTGCTGAAGATCATGCTCGCGCACCTCGCGCACGACGAGCGGTTCTCCCGCATGTTCATCGACGAGGCGCGGATCTGCTCCCAGCTGTCGCACCCCAACATCGTCCAGGTGTTCGATCTCGGCGAGTCCGAGGCGGGCGCGCTGTTCCTCGCGATGGAACATTTGTCCGGTCACTCCGTCGCGGAGTGCGTCAAGTCGATGGCGCAGCGCGGCGAGTGGATCCCGGTCGACATCGCGGCGCGCATGGTGGCGGACGCCGCGAACGGGCTCGCGTACGCCCACGCCGCCTGCGACGCGACGGGCGAGGCGCTCGACCTCGTGCATCGCGACATCAGCCCCGAGAACCTTTTCGCGACCTACGCCGGCCCCGTGAAGATCCTCGACTTCGGCGTCGCCAAGGTGAAGGGCCGCCTCGCCAAGACGCAGCACGGCGAGTTCAAAGGGAAGGTCGGCTACATGGCGCCGGAGATCATCCGCGGCCAGCCGGCCGACCCGCGCTGTGATCTCTTCTCGCTCGGCATCGTCCTGTTCGAGATGCTCACGAACCGGCGGCTCTTCCACGCCGCCGTCCCGGCGACGGCGCTCCACCGCGTGCTGTCGGCGCCGATCCCGCGCGTGCAGAAGCTGAGGAACGACGTCGACGACGACCTCGCGACGATCGTCCACGGGATGCTCGAGCGTGATCCGCGGCGCCGCATCGCGACGGCCGAAGAGGTCTCCGAGCGCCTCGAGGGGTGGCTCGCGGGCCGCGACGTCACGCCGAAGGTCGTCGGCGCGTGGCTGCGCGGGTCGTTCAAGGACGCGCACGAGGCCCAGGCGCGCATCCAACATCAGCTCGAGGCGACCGGCCGCGTGGATCCGGCGGAGCTCAAAGAGGTCCGTCGCCTCGGCGGCGCGGACATCGCCGACACCGTCGTGCGCGAGCTGTCGGGCGAGGAGCGCGAAGCCGCGGCGCGCAGCGTCGAGGAGGCGGTGAGCGGCGTCTTCCTCGACGACGACCGTTGGATCCACCGTTCGCGCTGGTCGCGGTGGGCGCTGCTCGTGGTGTTGCTCGCGATGGTCGGCTACGGCGGGACGAGGCTCGTCGAGAAGTCGATCGCCGACGTGCGGGACACGCCGCGCGAGGGCGCGGTCTACGCGGACCGCTACCGGGTGGAGAGCGTGCTCGAGTCGTCGCCCGCGATCGTCCTCGCGACCACGCACGACACCGCGGACGAGACGCCCCTCCTGTTGCGCACCACGCCGCCGATCGTCTCGCGGCGCGGCGTGCTGCTCGGTTCGATCAGCCGCGCCAACGCCGCGCTCGAGAAGCTCGCGGACGACGCGCTCCCCGCCGCCACGACCGTCGGCGTGGAGGGCGAGCGCATCTACTCCACGTACCCGTTCGAGGACGGCCGTACCCTCGAGACGGTGGTGAGCAAGGAGGCGATCTCGACCGAACGCGCGCGGGCGCTGGTCGTCGAGATCGCGACGGCGGTCGCGACGGCGCACGCCGCCGGGGTCGTCCACGGCGCGCTCGACACGTCCACGATCTGGGTGACGCGCCGCGACCACCACGCGCGCATCCTCGGGTTCCAGTCCGGGCTCGCGACGGTCCAGCAGCTCGCGAACCAGACCTACACCGCCCCCGAGCACAAGCCCGACGTCCCGCAGGGCCCGGCGGTCGATCAGTACGCGCTGGCGGCGGTGCTCTCGGAGTGTCTCAAGGCCCTCGACCAGGAGGGCGCGGTCCTGGCGGCGGGCGTCTTGGCGCGCGCGACGGCGGTCGAGCCGGTGGCGCGCTACAAGGACGTCGCCGAGCTGACCGCCAAGCTCCGACGGGCCCTGAAGGTCCGCTGACGTCGGTGTCCTCCGAGGAGTAGCAAAAACATTCAAGTGTTTCCGCCGATGGCCGAATTCACGGGGCGAGGCGATCTTTGTATTCCTCGGCCGTCGCAAAGCCCTCGCGGGATCTCCTGGTGGGGGGCAAGTACCGCCTGATCCGGACGCTCGGCGTCGGCGGGATGGGCGAAGTCTTCGAGGCCGAGCACATCTTCACGAAGCGACGCGTCGCGTTGAAGTTGGTCGCCGGCCACCTCGCCCGCACCGTGCCCGCGATGGCGGAGCGCTTCTTCGCGGAGGCCGAGGCGGCCGCTTCGATCGCCCACCCGGGGATCGTCGACGTCCTCGACGCCGGCTGCGAAGACGACGGCACCCTCTACCTCGCGCTCGAGCTCCTCGAAGGCCAAGACCTCGAGTCCGCGATCCGCCGCGACCGGCTCCGCCCGGCGGACCTGGTCCGCGTGGGCGTCCGCCTCCTCGACGCGCTCGCCGCGACGCACGCCTCCGGCTACATCCACCGCGACATCAAGCCGGCGAACATCTTCCTCGCGCGCAGCGTGTACGGCGCCGTGCAGGTGAAGGTCCTCGACTTCGGCATCGCCAAGCGCACGGACGCGGACGGCCGCACCGAAGCCGACCGCGGAACGGTGGTCGGGACGATCGAGTACATGAGCCCCGAGCAAGCGTCCGGCGTCGCACTCGACGCGCGCGCGGATCTGTTCGCCGTGGCGGCGGTGTTGTTCCGCGGTCTCGCGGGCCGCCCGCCGTTCCTCGGTGGCGAGTTCCATCGCACTGTCCTCCAGATCACGACGCAGCGCGCGCCGTCGCTGCGGGCCTTCCGCCCGGACCTCCCCGAGGACCTCATCGCGGTGATCGACCGCGGCCTCGCGCGCGACCCGGACGAGCGCTGGAGCTGCGCGGAAGACATGGCGCAGGCGCTCCAGCTCTGCGATCACGCGCGCCTCTACAACTGCGAAAACTTCACGGAGACCGCCGACCTCGGCGACCTCGTCCACGACAGCGACGAGCGCCCGAGCCAGCTCGCGCCGATCAACGGCGACTTCCCGCAGATCAGCGTGGAGGCCACGACGGCGAAGTACTCCGTGCTGCCGTTCGTCGACCCCGACGCCGCGCAGCGCCCGAGGCTCCACAGCCCGACCGTGAAGGTGCGCCGCCGCGCGGACTCGGTGTCGGGCCCCGACACCGACTCGGTCGCCGCGTTCTAGAGAAGTCTTCAGCTTACAGCTGCCAGCTGCCAGCTGGATCTCTCGAGCGCACCGAGCGCGGAAGGGTCACGCTTCTAGCCGCAATGCCGCTCACTTAGGCGATGACCGGCTGACGAACCTCGTCGCTGTCGAACGTGGAGGCCCGCAAGGGAGCCGCTAGGCGACCGCGCAGCGAACCGCAGGTGAGCGAAGGTCACCAGGCGAGACTTGCTCTCGCCGTTAAGTGACCGGTATTGCCTCTAGCCGACTTCCGTCGCGACGAAGCTCATCGTGGCCGGGTCGTCGAGTGGGAACTCGCGCTTGAAGAACTCGTAGCGGCGGCGGAGCTCGGCGAAGAGCTCCTGGCCCTGCGCGCTGTTGCGGCAGTTCGCGAGGAGCGGGTCGCGCTCGAACCACGGGTAGCACGGCATTCCTTCCTCGGCGGTGCGTCGCAGCCAGTCCACGGACGACGACACGTTGCCCGCGGCGGAGTGCGCGATCGCGAGGATGTGGTACGCGTGGTGCGGGTGCAGCTCCGCGCGGAGGCTGCCGGTCGCCGCTTCCGTGTGGCGGTCGAGTACGCGGATGTCGCCGCGCAGCGCAGCGACGAGCGCGGCGAGCGCGTGGAGCATCGGATCTTCGGGGTGACGCGCGAGCGTCTTGTTCGCGACGTCCGCCGCGGCCTCGACCTGACCGTCGACCGCGAGGAAGTGCCCGTAGGTCCACCAGAAGAGGGCGTCCTCGTGTTTGGGATCCAGGCGCACGATCCGCGAGAGGATCTCGAGCCCCCGGTCCGTACGGCCGTCCACCACGAACATCGACGCGCTCAACACGCGCATCAGCTCGTCGTTCGGATCCTTGCCGAGGCGTCGCGCGATCGCCGTCGCCGCTTGATCGAGCAGGCCGACGTGACCGGTGATCGTCGCCCACAACCGCAGCGCGCCGATGTGGTCCGGGTCCGCGCGCAGCGCCCAACGCAGCTCGCGCAGCGCCGTCTCGGCCGGGAAGTTGAACGTCTTGGTCCACACGATCCGCGCGCGCGCGACGCGCAGATCCGGGAGCGTGGGATCGAGGGCCTCGGCGCGTTCGAGCGCGCTCTGCGCACGGTCGAGCCAGCTCGCGTCCACCGCGCCGGTGTTGAACAGCGCCGCGCACGCCTCGGCGTAGACCGCGTGCGCCATCGGGTACTCCGGATCGATCTCGATCGCCTGCTGGAGCATGTCGATCGCGAGCGACGACGAAGAAGACCCACCGATCAGCGCCTCGCGTCCGCGCTGCGTGTAGATCTCCGCGCGTTGCGCCGGCGGGCGCGCGGGTGGGGCGATCGCGGGCGGCGCCTCCGCGCGCGCGCCGAGCGCCTCGAGCGCGGCGAGCATCGACTCGGCGTCCTGGAAGCGGGCGTCGGGGGACTTCTCCACGGCGCGCTTCACGATCGCGGCGAGGCGCGGTTCGCACATGTCCGGCGTGAGCTCGGGCGCCGGCTTGTGGACGACCGACATCAGCATCTCGCCGAGCGTCTTCCCGGTGTGCGCGGGGCTGCCGGAGATCATCTCGTAGAGCACGGACCCGAGCGCGTAGATGTCCGTGCGCGCGTCGATCGGGTTGCCCTGGATCTGCTCGGGCGCCATGTACCGGGGCGTCCCGGTCAGGCC
>JAUHYN010000742.1 GCA_030426505.1 bacterium
CCTGGACGCTCGACGCCTCGAACCCGTTCGACGACGCCGTCCAGAACAAGCGCAACGACCTCGACAACGTGGAACAGGTCCTCGTGGAGTCACCGGAGTCCGGCACGTGGACCGTGCGCATCAAGGGCACGAACATCCCCGACCCGAACTTCGACATCCAAGGCTTCACGCTCGCGACGAGCCACTCCGTCGCCCGCACGTTCGAGCGCGTGCGCCCGAACCTCGGCGCGGGCGGCGCCTCGATCCCGGACGGCGACGCGAACGGCCTCGTCATCGACTTCGACGTCCAGGACGCCCGCACCGTGAAGTCGCTCCGCGTACGCGTAGAGATCCGCCACCCCGCGCGCGGCAACCTCGAGATCAACCTCGTCCACCCGGACGGCACGCGCTCGAACCTCGAGAAGGCCGACACCTCCACCCGCCGCGACATCTTCGCGATCTATCCCGACACGCGCAGCTACGACGACGACGTCACGATGTTCTACGGCCGCTCCGGCCAGGGCACGTGGAAGCTCGAAGTGATCGACGGCTCGAACGGACAGAGCGGCGTCCTCGTCGATGCCTCCCTCGAGCTCGACCTCGAAGGCCCGCCGCCTCCGCCGCCGAACGTCCCGCCCACCGCCGACGCGGGGGACGACCAGACCGTCGACGCCGGCGCGGTCGTCCAGCTCGACGGCAGCGGCAGCAACGACGCCGACGGCGACGCGCTCGTCTTCCTCTGGCAGCAACAGTCGGGCGTCGCCGTGTCGATCGCGAACGCCGGCACCGTCTCCCCGAACTTCACAGCGCCCAGCGTGAAGGAGACGACCACGCTGGTGTTCCGCCTGAACGTCGACGACGGCAACGGCGGCATGGCGTCCGACGACGTCGCGATCACGATCATCGGCGAGAAGCCGGAGGGATCGAACCGCGCCCCGATCGCGCGCGTCCCCGACGACTTCACGGTGGGCCCGGGCTACGAGGTCGGCCTCGACGCCTCCGCCTCCGAGGACCCGGATGGAGACCCGATCACGTTCCGCTGGACGCAGACCGCGGGCGCCGACGTCGAGCTGATCCGCCCGACCGAAGCCTACGCGTCGTTCGTGTCTCCGAACGTCGACGAGGCCCTCACGCTCACCTTCCAAGTCGAGGTCACCGACGACAGCGGCGACGTCGACCTCGCCTCCGTTCAGGTCACGGTCGAACCCGGCGCGCCGCCGCCTCCGATGATCCGCGTCCCGCTCCAGGGCCTCGTCGACGGCGGCTGCCTCTGCGTCCGCGGCGACGCGGGCCACGCGTGGTGGGCGCTGCTCGGCCTGGTGTTCGTGCTCCGACGGCGGCGCTGATCCCTTGTCCGGCGGCGCGCCTTCGACTACGCGAAGGGCCGTGAAGCGCGCCGCCGCCCTCCTCCTCCTGATGCTCGGCGCGTGCGTCGCGCGCCCCAACCGCACCGAGCCCAAGTGGACCGTGACGCCCGCAGCGCGCGCGAAGACCACGGTGAAGATGCACGAGATCGTGGTCCCCGAGGTCGGCGTGGAGTGCGGCGAACGCGAGTTGGTCCGCGTGCGCAACTTCAACGCGACCGTGGAGCGCGAGCTCTGGGGCGCGGGGTTCGAGATCCTGAAGCCCGAGGACAGCCCGGTCGACGGACACCACGTCGACGCGCTCGTCGAGGTCGCAAAGCTCGACTGCCGCGACGCGCTCCGCGGAGATCTCACGCTGACGATCGAGCGCGACCGCACCGAGCTCGCGCGCGCGCACCTCGAGGGCGCGATCTTCTCGAACTTCCGCGTCGCGGCGAATCAGCTCGTGGACGAAGTGCTCATGTCCGAGCAGCTCGCCGACCCGACAGCCCCCGCCGTCGCGACCTCGTCGACGAGCACGACGTCCGGCTGAATCACCCGCGCCGGCTGAGGCCGCGCGAATCGATCTCCAGGTCGACCTGTACCATCCCCGTCGCCTCTGCGACGCGCGCGCCGAGCTCGGCGTCCTCGGAGAACACGAGCACCACGTCGCCGCCGCCCGCGCCGCTCGGCTTGGCCGCGCCGCCGCGCTCGGACGCGATGCGGATCGCGGCGTCGATCTCGTCGGTGACGATCGGCGTGCCTGCGTCGCGGCCGAGGCCGCCCATCGCGCGGCCGTAGCGATCCACGATGGAGAGGAACCGCTTCACCTCACCTCGGCTCCACGCCTCGATGCCCTGCTGCGCGAGCGGCTTCAGGACGTTCATCCAGTGCGTCCACTTCGACGACTTCCGCGCCTTCGCGACCATCTCGGAGGTCTTCGCGCTCGCGTTCGCGAACAGCACGGACATCGTGAGGCCCGGGATGCGTGAAGGGAGCGGCTGGATCGTCCCGGGTTGGTGGTCCGCAGCGATCACGCCCCCGAAGTAGGACGCGGCCACGTCGATCCCGCTCCCCTCGCCGCCGTTCGCCGCGCGGTGCGCGCGCACAGCGAGCTTCAGGACGTCCTCCGCTCCCGAGCCGAGCGCCAACGACGAGGCCGTCACGGCCACCGCCGCCGAGGAGCCGATCCCGAGCTTCTTCCCGTTCCACTGAAACGAAGATGTGTCGATCCGAATCGAGCCCGGCACGTCACGCGCGCTCTCCGCGAGCACGGCGCGCACGACGGCGGAGGCCTCGACGACCTCCTCCACCACCTCGGCCACTGCGCGCCGATTCACGGCGCCGACCATCGCAGTGCCTCCGTCGATCACCGCGTAGTCACCGAGCAACACGAGCTTGCCGGGCGCGGAGACCGTCACGGCATCGCCTCGATCGCGTGCGCGCCCTCGCCCATCTGCGAGGTCAGCACGGTCGCGATCTCCGGGTGGTCGATCAGCGCTTCGGCCACCGCGTCGAGGTGCGCGGGCGGCGTGAACGCCACCACGTGCGGGCCCGCGTCGATCGTGAAGAACACCGGCGTGCCCGCCGCGCGGAGCTTCCGCACGACGTCGATCGCCCACAGCGTCGAAGGCCCGAAGTAGAGGATGCCCGGCCGCGCCGCCATCGCGTTCGCGTGCATCGCGAGGCAGTTGCCCTCCACGATCGTCGCGAGGCGATCCAGATCTTCGGCGCGCGCGGCTTCGATCGCGGTCGGGAGGTCGCGTTCGACCGTCTCGATCCACGCCGCGTGGTACGGGCTCGTCTCGCGCGTGAGTTCCATGCCGTCGGTCGACCCGACGTCCTTCTCGCCCGCGTTCGCCACGGCGATCGCCGCCGCGAGCTCCACCCCGATCTCCAGCGGCTCGGCCGCCGCGTCCGAACCATCCGGCGCCGCGCCCGCGTTCATCTTCGCCCAGCCGCCGAACACGCTCCGCGCCGCAGAGCCCGAGCCGCGCCGCGCGAGCACCGACAGCTCGGTCGGTGTGAGCGTCCGCTCGAAGGCGTCCGCGGTCGCGACGGCCAACGCCGCGAACGCCGACGCGCTCGAAGCGAGCCCCGCCGCGGTCGGGAACGTGTTGAGCGAGGTGACGCGCACGCGCGCAGGGTCGTCGCCGCGAACGAGGTCCACGAACTTCGTGATGCGCGCGAGCGCCTTGCCCTCCACCGCGACGCCGTCGAGCACGAGGGCATCGGCGTTGGCGTCGATGCGCTCGACGGTCGTAAACGTGCGGAGTCGATCGAGCGTGAGCGACAAGCTCCCCGCAGCGGGGGTGTTCAGCGCGGCGTCCCGCTTTCCCCAGTACTTGACGAGCGCGATATTCGCGCAGGCGGTCGCGACGGCCACGCGCACCCCGTAACGCCGCGGGCCGGGCGGGGCAAGCGGTCGCACGAGCGCCCCGGACCACCTTCGCGATCCGGGGCGCTCGGCTACCCACGCCCGTCTATCGAGCCACGAGGCCCACCGAGGCCTCCGGGAGGTCACGCACCGTCGGCTTCTGCAACAAGAGCCCGTCCGCCTCGCTGATCTCGTAGACGCTCAAGGTGTCGTCGCGCCCGTTGAGGACGTAGAGGAAGCCGTCGTCACTCGCGTCCGCGTCGAGCGGTCCGTCGCCGGCCTGCGCGCTCCACAGGAGCGTGAGGCTGCCGTCGGCGGCGACCTCGTAAGCGGTCACGTTGTTCGAGCGCGTGTTGGTCACGTAGGCGAAGTCACCGTAGATCGCGACCCAACACGGCGCGCTCTGGCCGCTGCCGACCGACGCGTCCATCGTCTCCAACGAACCGAGCATCGACGTGCGGTACGAGCTCGCCGTGCCCTCGCCGGCCTCGCCGCCCGCGGCCTCGGAGACGACGATCGTCCCCTCGGAGTTGATCGCGAAGCCGAACGGCGTGCGCCCGTAGGAGGCGTGGACCACCGGCGTGCTCGCGACGCCGTCCATCACACGGTACGTCGTGACCTTGTTCGTGCCCTTCTCGGTGAGGACGAGGAGATCGCCGCCTTCCGCGAAGGAGATCTGTCCGGGCCCGGGGGCGTCGGCGCTCATCGGCTGGTCGGCGCCGTTGATCGCGCTGAGCGTGTCGCCGACGATCCGCAGGCCGAACACGTTCGCGGGGGTGCCGTCCGTACCGGCGTTCGCCACGTAGACGATGTCGCCGCTGACCGCGACCGAGCGCGGCGATGCACCGCCCGCGCTCGCCGTGTCGAGGAGCGTGAGCGAGCCGTCGGTCTCGATGTCGAACATCGACACGGTGTCGTCGCCCGCGTTGACCGCGAAGAGGCGTCCGCCCTCGACGACGAGCGGGTTCTGCGAACCGAGCCCACCACCGCGACCGGCGCCGCCGGTCGACGTCGCTCCGACGTA
>JAUHYN010000743.1 GCA_030426505.1 bacterium
ACGACGCGTGGGACGGCGCCGCCGGCTTCGCGTCGCAACTGCTCCGCGACAAGAAGGCCATCACCGACTTCTTCACGATCCAGGCGCACTTCGAGAAGCGCCACGCCGAGATCCGCGACGACGACTCCGGACTCTCCGCCCCCGCGGTCCCGGACGCCGAACCTCACGGCCACCGCGTCTTCCGCGCGCAACTCGCTCACCCGCCCAAGATGTGGTCGACGCACCCGCCGAACCACGAGCGCGAGGACAACGCGAAGCGGCGCTACATCCGGTCGTCGATCGACAAGCGCTCCGCGTGGTGCCTCTTCGCCGACCCCGAAGCCACGCGGCGCACCGCGACGGAGCGCCTCCTCGCACAGGCCGAACACGACGGCGTCGAAGAGCACCTCTCGGACGAACAGGCCATCGCCGCACTGGAGGAACACTTCGATCGCGCGTGCTTCGATCGGCGCTACCAGGGCGTGTACCTCGGCCGCGCGCTCACCCGCTTCGCGCGGTCGCCGCAGGAGCTCTACGGCGACGTCGAGACGATCCGCGACCTGCGCGAGCACCTCGACAGCCTCTACCCCGCGACCCTCCGCGCGGAGCTCGAACAGTCCGACGAGCTCGAGGAACAGCACGCGATGCTCGTCGCGCTGAAGGACGGCATCCTCGACGCCCCCGGAGGCATCATCCGGTTCCGCGGCAAGGAGCTGAAGCGCCGCGAGCTCGGCGACGTGATCGCTTCAGTAGAACGCGAACGCGACGAAGCCCGCGCGCGCCTCCTCGACCACGACCGAAGGGTGCGCACCGCACACCGCGCCGCCGCGCGATCGCTCGACCCCGCGTGGGAAGAGTACCTCGTCAGTCTCGCCTCGCTCCTTCACTACTCGGAGCATTGCGCCGCGGATCTCGACGACTCGTTCGGCGTGCTCGTCCGCGTCATCGACATCGTGATGGCCGACGGGCGCGTGACCGATTCCGAGCTGCAGCGGGTGGTCATGACGGCCGACGACACGTTCCGGATCATAGAGGCGATCCACGTGGCGCAGAACGAAGTGCGGATCCCGAAGGTGGTCCGGGACGAGCTCGAGGTCGAGAGCTACAAGGAGATGCTCCCGCAGCCATTCGATCTCCCGCCGCCGTCCAAGCTCAACATCGGCGGCGGGTACTTCGGCGCGCTGGAGAGCTGGGTGGGCGCGATGTCCGGAATCATGCGCGCCATTCGTCGTCAGACGCTGGAGGCCCTGATCGTCGCGGAGAACGAGGTCGCGACGGCGGTGCGCGAGGGGCGCGCGCTGCCCGAGGCGCCGCTGCCCGCGAAGGTGCCGCCGCGGTATCCCACGCTCTTGATCGGCGGCGAGCGCGAGCGTCAGAAGAAGCTCGGGTGGTGGGACGCGTTCGTCGTCGCGGAGGGCTGGATCCCGGGCACCATTCGCCTCCTCGCGGCGTGTGCGGTCTTGAGCGTCGCCGTCTTCGCGAGCGACGTGTCGGCGGACGGGACCGTCATCGTTCACAACGGACTGGGGCGCCTGGTCGTCGTGCAGGTCGGCGATGAAGAGGTGCGCGTCGGACCGCACCGCCACGCGAGCGTCCGCGCGCGCGACGACGTCCACATCCGAGCCACCCTCTCGGACGGCACGCTGATCGAGGAGTTCGACGAAGTGGTCGAGCGGACGTGGGATCCGTACGTCTACAACGTCGCGCGGGCGAGCGCGCTCGTGGAGTGGACCGCGGTGTACGGGACCCGCGCGCGGCCCGCGAATCGTCCGCGCGGCGCGCCGCGTTGGTCGACGAGCGACGCCTACTACACCTTCGAGGATCCGCCTGAGTCGGTCAGTACGAAGGACTCGAACGGCACCACGCGCGACGTGCTCTCCGCCGCGGACGACGTCTCGCCGACGGCGCAGCTCGAGTTGGCCGGCGATCCTGCGGCCCGCGAGGCCATGGCGCGCGCGCACCTCACGTACGATCCCACGACGTCGAAGGACTACTCCGCGTGGGCGGAGGCGGCGGCCGAGATCCCGGGCGCGCTCGAGATCCTCCTCGCGCGCCTCGACGAGGGCGGTGTCGTGATTCAGCGCGCCGCGATGGACGCCGCGCCGCCCGATCAACGCGAGGCGCTGTGCGCGAAGTTCCGCGCGGCCGCCGAAGCCGCGCCGAACGATCCGGATCGTGTCTACATGGAGATCCGCTGCCGCCCCGACGACGACGCGCAGAACGCCGCGTTCCTCGCCGCGTACGAGCGCTTCGAAGAGCACGGCTGGCTCGCTTACGCGTCGTTCTCGAACTACCAAGCGAAGGGAGACCTCGCGGCGTCCGAGCGCGCCGCACGCGTGGCGCTCGCGAAGCTGCCGGCGTCGCACGCGCCGCACCTCGCGCTCGAGATCCTCAGGGTCCAACGCTTCCAACAGGAGACGACCGCGGTCGAGTGGCGCGATCTTCGATTCGCGCTGGGCCGCGCGGTCACGATCCTCGAGGCCGAACAGCCCGCGCGCCCGGGGCAGCCCGCGCCCCTGCTCAACAAGATCGCGAACGGCCGCATCGGCGAGGCGTGGGGCGAAGCGAAGCGCGACGTCGATCTCGCCGTCCTCGTCGGCGCGTCCGACGGCGCCTCTCCCGAGATGGTGAAGGGCGCGCTCGGCGTGGACCCGGCCGGGCTCGGTATCCCGTCGCAGGTCTTCGCGCTCGCCCTCGCGCTCCGGGAGGGCGTCGACCCTTCCAGGCACGAGGCCGCGCTGCGCGAGAACTACCCGCAGCTCATGGCGCGTTGGTCGGGGCTGCTCGATCCGAAGAAGCTCGCCGCGCGACCGGAGCGCGTCATGCAACAGCTCAACGAGGGCGGGTTCGTCATCGATCGCGGCCTCGCTTACGGCGCGGGCGTCGTCCTGCTCGGCGACCGCGCGCCGCCTGCGTGGCGCGCGCGCGCGCGACAAGCGCTGTTCGTGCACCAACGCCCGTACTTCGCCGAGCGTTGACGTCGGCGAGCGCGCGACCGAGGCTCCCGGCCGTGCGACACGCCACCCTCTTCGCCCTCCTCGCGAGCACCGCCTGCGCGACGACGACCGCCACCGGCCCCGCGCCGGGCCACGCGCCGCGTCCGTTCACCGCCGACGAGATCCGTGACGCGACGCCCGCCGGCACCACGTGGACGTACGAGATGCGCCAACTGAGGCAGCCGCCCGTGAAGCAGGTAACGAAGGTCGTGCGGTCCGACGACGTCGGCGCGACGTTCGAGGTCGTGACCTACAACGAAGGCGGCGAGGCGATGGGTGGCACGAAGACGAGCACCGCGACGTGGGCCGAGCTCGAGTCCCACGCGACCTTCCCGGCCGCGCACACGAAGATCTACGAGACGGAGGTCGAGACGCGCGCGGGGACGTTCGATGCTCTGCGCTACGAGGTCGCCGAGCCCGGCGACGTCGTGCGCATCAAGAACTTCTACTTCGCGAAGACGCGACCGGGCGCGCCGGTGCTCTACGAGCAGACCGACGACGGCCAGGTGATGTTCCGAATGGAGCTGGTGAAGGAAGGGGAGTAGGGCGCTCCGCTCGGAGCGCCCCGAGGCGACTCAGCCCGCCTGCTCGGTGTGCTGCGCGGTCGTGAGGTAACGGAGCGCGCCGCTGCCGCCGAACGTGTCGGGCTGCTGCGTCCAGAAGCCGTAGCACTGCGGCGCCGCGTAGAGCATGAGGCCCATGCGCTGGCCGGTGGTCTGGCCGGTCATCGGGTCGAAGTCGTTGCGCTCGACCTCGAGCGACTTGAACTTCTTGTCGATGGACTTGAGGGCGCCGTCGAGCGCGCCCTGGTCCGACAGGTCCGCGTTCTGCAGCGTGCCCACGAACTCCTTGTAGAGCGCGAGGACCTTGCCCTTGTCGGCGTCGTTCGTGATCTCCTCGAAGCCGGCCTGGTGGAGCAGCTTGTCGCGGAAGTCGTCCGAGCCGAGGATCTGCAGGAGGAGGCCGCTTGCCGCCTTCATGCAGAGGCCGCCGAGCGCCTGCTGACCCTCCGGCGTCGCCGGGTTCTTGCCGCCGAGGAGCGCCGAGATGCCGCCCTTGACCGCGTCGTCGCCGGTCGCGAACGCCTTGCCGATGTCGGCCGCCATCGCGCGCGCCATGCCTTCACGCGGCATGTACGTACGGAGCAGCGCCCACGCCATCGTCGCGACGCTCATCGGCTCCGCGACCATGCCCTCGCTGTTCTTCGGGTCGTACGCCTGCACGCCCTTGATGTCCTCCGACACCCACTCGAGCGCGATCGCGTCGCGGCCCGTGTCCTTGAGCGCGCGGTGCTGGCTGGCGTTGATCAGGCCCTCGTCCTCGAGGTGCTGCCAACCCACGTTCGGGTTCGTGATCTTGCCGTCCGCGTTGCGCTCGAGGCCCGGGGCCTTCTGGAACGCTTCGACGAGCTCGCCGAGCTTCGTGTTCTCGAACTTGCTCTTCTGGAGGAGGCAGTTGTCCTGCCAACCCATGCTCGCGACCGAGTACCGGCCCTCCGCGCAGTAGAACGCGCCGTGCTTCTTGAGCAGCGTGTCGCGGTCCAGCGACGCGAGGTCCTGCATGACGGCGCCGGCCGAAGCCGAGTCATGCACCTCGAGCGGGTTGAACTTGTAGTTCGTGTAGCGCTGGTCGAGGTCGCCGCTCGCGAACGGGACGACCATGCCGGCGAACGCGTCGATCATGTCGGCGTTGTTCTTCCACGCGGCGAGCGTCTCCTTCGGGACGGACTTGCCGGTGGCCGCCTG
>JAUHYN010000004.1 GCA_030426505.1 bacterium
CGCTACATCGAGGACGTCACGAACGACGGGCGCTACGGAAAGCTCCGCGGTGACTTCGCGGGCGCGGTCTTCGATCGCGAAGAGGGTGTGGTGTTCGCGCCGGATCGCCACGTCTACAGCTTCGATCGGAGCGACCGCTTCGTGGTCTACGACAACGGCTTCGACGTCCGCGCGTACGAGCTCTCCACTCGAGAGACGCACGCGCTCCCGTATTACCCCTCGGCGTACACGGCGGCGGGCGCGCACGCGGTGTCGAGCGGCACGGGAATGAGGATCTACCGGACGAACGGCCTCGCACGCGCCGAGCCCTCCACTCAGTGGTTCCCGATCAGCAACACGCTAGCCGCGCACGACGATCACATCATCACGCCGCGCGGATCCGAAGGGACGTGGAAGACGCCGCGCCTCGCCGGGGAGTCGGTCCAGCTCGCGCAGCGCGGCGACCCGCGCCAGGTCTTCGTGGTCGCCGATCGCCTCGTCGCTTCGTACCTCACCGAGCGCTTCGACCAGATCGAGTTCGAGACGTACGCGTTCGACGGGAGCGACGTCGACGGCGCGCCCGAGTCCTGGACGCTCCCGGATCGCTTCCACGTCGCGGGCTCGCACCTCATCGGCTACACGTTGAACGAGCTCTTCGCGGTCGAGGTCGACGGTGTCCAGGACGAGCCACGGCTCCTCTTCACCACCGAGTCGGTGATCCAGGCTTCGGGCTGGTCCGAGTCGACGGAGCGCCTCGTGATCGTCCTCGCCGACGAGGACGCGCCCCGCGTCCTCGCGATCGGCCTCGACGGGAGCGCCCTCGAGCTCGCCGCGTTGCCGAGCTCCCAGGTCTTCTCTGCGCGGCTGCAGCTCGACGAGCGCTACGCGTACCTGTCACTCGCGCCGCGCAGCGGGACGTGGCGGATCGCGTTGGACGGCGAGAGCGCCCCGCTTCGCCTCACCCAGACCGCACAGCTCGAACGTGTCTTCTCCCGACAACGGCGCGCCCTCGTGACCGGCACGGGCTTCGCGGACCTGATCGATCTCGACACCGGCGCCCGGGAGACGCTCACGGCGTCGGTGACGCAGTTCGGTGTCTCGGTCACGAAGTCGGCGGGCGACGGGTTCGCGTTCTACGCGAACGACAGTTTGTGGGTCGCCCGCTCGCTCGACCCGGTAGAGGTCGTGGAGATCGGCTACGGGATGGGCGCGCTCGCGTTCACTCCGGACGACACCGGCCTCTACCACTTCGGACGCGCCGACAACCGCCTGCACCTGTACGACTTCGAGCTCGGTTGGTCCCGCGTCCTGACCGACGTCGCGACGCTGGTCCAGACGGTGTATCCCGTGCGCGCGCCCTACCCGATCGTCCGCGCGATCGTCGACGACGAGTCCGGCGTGTTCGGCTTGATGGAGGACGGTCGCTTGCGCACCGTCCTCGACGAGCCCAACGCCGCCGAGTTCCACCTCGACACGAGATCACCCGACTGACATCGACCGCTCCCCTCGCGCGCCGAATCGCGCCGAAGCGGAGGGCATTGCCGTATACTGGGGCGGAATGCGTCGATGGCTACCGCTCCTGTTCGTGTTGGGCTGCTCTTCCGAGGGCATGCTCGAGCCGCCTCCTCCACCGCCGCCGGGCCCCGCTGACGCTGGACCCGGGACGACGCGCGACGGCGGCGTCGCGGAGTCCGAGTTCGAGACGCAGCTCTACGCGGCGAGCGCGCCGGTGACGCACCTCTTGACGTTCGACCTCGCGGACCCCGCGTCGGTGACGGATCTGGTGCCGCCTCGCCCGCAGGAGTACGGGCTCCCCGCCGGGGCGTTCCTGGAGCCGTACGTCACGCCGGACGGGAACGGCCTCGTCTACTTCTACTTCGGGACCGAGGGCGAGCGCATCGTCGTGTGGCTCGATCCGACGGTCGCGCAGGACGCGCCGCGGATCGTCCACGAGAGCATGGACGTCACGTTTCAGGTCCTCGCCCTCTCGAACGAACACGTCGCGATCCAGGTCGACGACGGTGTGGTGATCGCGCCGCTCGACGGCAGCGGCGAGACCCGCTCACCGACGAGTGACCGCGTACGATCCGCGACGTTCGTCGACGCGTACGTCGTGCTCGTCCACGAGGGCGTCGAGCCCCACGTCACGAGCCACGCCCTGAACTCGGCCGACGCGATCGAGCTCATCGACCGCGCGACCGCGAACAACCCGAGCGTCGTCGGCGTATCGGGAGACCGCGTCCTGATCTCGGACTTCGACGGCCTGTTCGCGTTCGACCCCGCGACGGGCGACGGCACCCTCGTCGCAGAGTTCCCGGGATGCACGCAGCTCCTCGGCACGACGCCGGACGGAGCGGAGTTCGTCTGTCGCGTACAGGGTGTCGGCGGAGCCAGGGTCCTCGCGTATCGGCTCGACGGCACGACCGCGACCTCACCCCGCTTGCTCCTCGGAGCCCTCGACAGCGCGATCCTCTCGGCCGACGGTCGATGGCTCTGGTCGCTCGCCGCCAACAGGCTGGCGATCATCGACGCGTCGACGGGCAACGTCGCCGCCACCTCCACGGTCGGGGACTACGATTTCGTCGACGACGTCACGGACGACGGACGCTACGCGACGCTACGCGGGGACTTCGCCGGCGCGATCTTCGAGCGCGAATCCGGACCCGTGTTCGAGACGGAGCGCCACCTCACCGGGTTCGACGTGACGGATCGCTTCGTGCCCTTCACCGACAACGAGTTCGTCCGCGCGTACGAGCTCGCGACAGGGGTGACGCACACGCTCCCGTTCCTCCCCACGGCGTACACGGCGGCCGGGGCACACGCGCGCGTCCAGGGCGGTGGGATGCGGCTCTTCCGCGCCGACGGGATCGACGACGTCGAGGCCGCGACGGACTGGTTCCTGAACACGTCGACGCTGATCGCCCACGACGACCACGTCGTGACGTCCCGCGGGTTCGGCGGCACGTGGAAGACACCGCGCGTCGCAGGCGAATCGACCCTGCTCGCGAAGCGGAGAGATTCGGCGGCCGCGCTCGTCGTCGGCGACCGACTCGTCACGACCTACCCGACCGACGACTTCAGTGAAGTCGAAGCCGAGTCGTACGCGTTCGACGGGCGCGACGCCGACGCTGCGCCCGAGAGCTGGAGGCTCCCCGACCGTCTCCTCGCGGCCGGATCACACCTCGTCGCGTACAACCTCGAGGAGATCGTCACGGTGGAGGTCGACGGGATCCAGGACGAGCCGCGCGAGCTCTTCACTTCCGCCGACCCGATCCGGGTCAAGGCGTGGGTCCCCGCGATCGAGCGCTTGCTGGTGACCGTCGAAGACGCCACCTCGGAGCGCCTCCTCGCGCTCGCACTCGACGGCGAGGTCGTCGAGCTCGCGGTGTTCGAGAAGGGCGAGGGGCCATTTCTCGACGTGCATCTCCAGCTCGACGACACGTACGCTTACGTCACGCTCCACCCGAGGCCGGGCACGTGGCGGGTGACACTCGATGGCTCGAGCGCTCCGGTCCACCTCTCGGAGGTCGGCCGACTCGAGCGCGTTTTCCCTGGACCACGGCGCGGCGTCATCCTCGGGACCGGCTTCGCGAGCCTGCTCGATCTCGACACGGGAGCGACGGAGTCGATCACCTCGTCCACGTCCCAGTTCGAAGTCTCCGTCTCGAAGTCCGCCGGCGACGGATTCGCGTTCAGGGACGAGGGGCGCCTCGCCGTGGCGCGCCGTCTGGACCCGCTCCAGATCGTGGAGGTCGCGACGGACGGCCGCGCGATCGCGTTCACGCCCGACGACTCTGGCCTGTACCACTTCATCAGCGGCGACGACCGACTCCACCGCTACGACTTCGAGCTGGGCTGGTCCCGCACCCTGACGGACGACGCGACCGACGTCCGAGAGGTGTATCCCGTGCGTGCGCAGTACCCGATCGTCCGCGCGTTCGTCGACGGCGAGGTCGGTGTCTTCGCGCTGCTGGACGACGGGCGCCTACGGCCGGTCCTCGACCTGCCCAACGCCTCCGAATTCCACGTCCCCACGGCGCTCCCCGACTGACACCGACCGCTTGCCTCGCGCGCGGAACGCATCGACCATCCCGCGCGTGCGGACGTTCACGGGTCGCGAGATCGGGAGCGGATTCCTCGCGCTCGTCGGGCTGGGCGTCCTCGGCTCCGCCGTCTTCAAGAGCCCGTGGGTCGCTGCGCGGTTCGGCGGCCCCGCCGTCACCGATCGCCTCGACGTCCTCCTCGGTTACTCGATCTGGGCCGCGGTCATCGGCCTGTTCATCCTCGTGCTCGCGCAGCTCTTCGTCCGCGCGCCGAAGCTCGACGGCTTCGTCATGCTCAGCCTCTTCCTCGCTGGGCTGATCCTCGCGGATCGCTACCTCCTCGCGCAGCGCGGCCTCCCGCTGTGGGAGCACGACCCGGTCCTCCGCTACCGCCACCGCCCGAACGTCTCCCGCCTCGTGAGCCCGCTCGATCCGAGCCTCGGCTCGTACGTCATCAACGGCTACGGCCAACACGACGAAGACTTCCCCGTCGCCAAACCCAAGGGCGAGCTCCGCGGCCTCATGATCGGCGACTCCGTCACGATGGGCTACGGCGTGACACACGAGGCGACCTTCTCGACCCACCTCGAGCGCCTCCTCGCCGAGCGCGACCGGACCCACTCCAGCTGGCAAGCGATCAACACCGGCGTCCACGGCTACTCGACCTTCCAGGAGCGCGTCGTCCTCGAGAGCGACCTGCGCTTCGAGCCCGACTTCATCGTCCTCGGCTTCTGCCTCAACGACGTCACCGAGCCGTTCGTCGTCGATGAAGAGCTCGGCGGGACGGGCGTCGACTACCACGCGGTCCAGCAGTCCCCGAGCGCCGCGTTCGGGTGGCTGATCAACGAGACCGGCTTCGGTCGACTCATCCAGTCGATCCAGGCGCGCGGCAAGTCGCTCGAAGCCGAGAAGCGCAAGGAGCGCTACGACGTGCGCGCGATGGCGCTCGGCTCGACGACCGAGCCGCGCTTCGTCGAGGCGTGGAAGTTCGTGAAGCGCGACCTCGAGCGCGTGTACGAGATCGCGAAGAAGGAGGACAAGCCACTCCTCGTCGTCGTCTTCCCGTTCACGTTCCAGCTCCTCGCCGAAGACGAACTGAAGACGCCGCAGCGCATCGTCCTCGAGCACGCGCGCGCCCACGGTGTCCCCGCGATCGACGTCCTCCCCGCGATCGAGTCCGCGATCTTCGACGACCCCGCGCTGCTCGCCGCGATGAAGGCGCGCTACGACGCCAAGCAGATCCGCGAGTTCTACTACCTCAAGATCCGCGACTACTTCTTCGACCAGGACCACTTCACCACGAAGGGGAACCGGGTCGTCGCCGAAGAGATCTACGAGTGGCTCGCGGACGAAGGCCTCGCCACGAAGACGAGCACCACGACCCTCGCCGCGCCCTGATCGCGTTCGATCGACACTATCCCTTCTTCTTGAGGCCGAGCTGCTTGAGCTTCTTGTGCAGGTTCGTGCGCTCGATGCCGAGGACCTCGGCCGTGCGCGTGACGTTCCAGCCCGTCTCCTCGAGCTTGCGGAGGATATAGTCGCGCTCGACCGCCTCGCGGAGCTCGCGGAGCGTCGGGTTGCCGTACGCTTCGAGGTCGATGATGCCCGGGGTCTGCTCGCCGTCGTCGCCGCCGAGCACCGGCGGGCGCGCGCTGCCCTCTTGCCCCGCGATCTGCGGCGGCAGATCCGACAGCTTCACCGGGTTGTCGGCGAGGATGACGAGGCGCTCGGCGAGGTTCCTCAGCTCGCGCACGTTCCCCGGGAACGCGTAGCCGCGGACCGCCTGCTCGGCCTCGGGCGTGAGCGTGACGGGCGGCTGCACCGCGTGCTCACCGGAGAACTGCTCGAGGTACGACTTCATGATGATCACGACGTCGTCCCCGCGGTCGCGGAGCGGCGGCGAGATGATCGGCACGACCGACAAGCGGAAGTAGAGGTCCTCGCGGAAGTTGCCCGCCTTGACCTCCTCTTCGAGGTCCTTGTTCGTCGCGGCGACCACGCGGACGTCCACGACGAACGCCTTCTCGCCGCCGACGCGGATCACTTCGCCGGTCTGGAGCGCGCGCAGCACCTTCGCCTGCGCGTCCATACTCATGTCGCCGATCTCGTCGAGGAACAGCGTGCCGCCGTCCGCGAGTTCGAAGCGCCCGCGCTTCTTCTGGACCGCGCCCGAGAACGCGCCGCGCTCGTGACCGAACAGCTCCGACTCGATCAACTCCGACGGGATCGCCGCGCAGTTCACCTTCACGAACGGGCCCTTCGCGCGCTTCGAAGCGCGGTGGACCGCGCGCGCGATCAGCTCTTTGCCGGTACCCGACTCGCCCGTGACGAGGACGCGCACGCCGGTGCCCGCGACCTTCTTGATCTGCTCGCGCACCTTCTCGATCGCGGGCGACACACCGAGCATCTCTTCGTCGGTGCCCTCGAGGGCCTCGAACGCGCGGATGGTCGCGGTCTGCGCGCGCTTCTCGATCGCGTCGGCGACGGTCACGAGGACCCGCTCGCGCGACAGCGGCTTCTCGAGGAAGTTGGCCGCCCCGATGTCGCGGGCGCTCATGGCGTCCTCGATCGAAGCGTGACCGCTGATCATGATGACGGGGATCGCCGCGTGCTCCTCCTTGATCTTGGCGAGCATCGTGAGCCCGTCGATCCCGGGGAGGCGCACATCGAGGAGGATGGCGTCGATCCCGCCCTTGGAGAGGCGCGGCTCGAAGGCCTCCGCGGACTCGAACGTCTCGACGACGTAGCCCTCACCCTCCAAGACCATGGAGAGCGTGCGCCGGATGTTCCGTTCGTCGTCGACGACGACGATCCGCTGTCCATACTGGTCCTGGCCTTCCGACATGCCGACAGAGTGAGTATCACGCCTTCGAGAAAATGGGGGGAGTTGCGCGCCCGCACTCGCCGCTTGACGGCCCTCGGCGGGACCCGTAGCACCCATCGAGATGACGGAGCCCGGACGCAGCACCGAAGGCGATGTCGACGAGCTCGAGCTCCTGACGCGCCCCGGTCGTGAGGAAGATCTTCGGACCTTCCTGCTCCTCCTTCACCCCGCCGATGTCGCGGAGTTGGTCGAGGACGTCGACGAACGCACCGCCGTCGCGATCCTCCGCCACCTCGGCGCCGAGCGCGCCGCCGACCTCGTCTCCGAGCTCGACGGCGAAGACGCGGAACGCATCCTCCGCCTGATCGTCCCGGACGAGCTGCGCCCGATCCTCGCGGAGATGGAGACGGACGATGCGGCCGACCTCATCCAGGACCTGGACGAGCTCACCGCGTCGCAGGTGCTCGCGGCGCTCCCGGTCGAGGACCGCGGCGACGTCGAACAGCTCCTCGCGTACGACCCCGAGAGCGCCGGCGGCATCATGCAGACCGAGCTGGTGTCGATCCCGATCGACTCCACCGTCGGGAGCGCACTCGAGGCCGTGCGCGAGGCCGCGAGCGACATCGACATCATCTCCTGCTTCGTGATCGATCACGTCGGTCACTACTGCGGCCACATCGCGCTGCAGGACCTCGTCCTCACCAAGCCGGCCACGCCGATCGAGCGGGTGATGGAGCCGAAGATCGTCGAGGTCAAACCGGACGTCGACCAGGAAGAGGTCGCGCGGATCTTCGATCACTACAGCCTCGTCGAACTCGGCGTGGTCGACGACAACGGCATCCTGATCGGGCGCATCACCGCGGACGATGTCCACGAGGTCCTCGTCGAAGAAGCCGAAGAGGACATGCTCAAGATGGCGGGTACGGCGGCGGAGCCGGAGGTGATCTACTCCGGCAACGTCGCGCGCATCGTCGGCCAGCGCCTGCCGTGGTTGGGCTCGACCTTCTTCGCGGGGCTGCTCGCGACGTGGATCCTCCACCGCGCGAGCGTGGTGTTCGAGACCGCGGTGATCCTGCTGATGTTCGTCCCGGTCATCACCGGCATGAGCGGCAACGTGGGGACGCAGTCCGCGATGATCATGATCCGCGGCATGGCCGTGGGACACATCGAACGCGAAGACCTCGCGAAGGAGATCGTGAAGGACCTGATGGTCGCCGCGATCATGGCGCTCGTCTGCGCCACGCTGGTCACGCTGATCGTCGCGTCCTGGCAACAGAACGTCGCGCTCGGGTTGTGCGTGGGCGTCGCGCTCGGGCTGTCGATGTTGAGCGCGAGCTTCCTCGGCTCCACCGAGCCCGCGCTCCTTCAGCGCTTCGGGATCGATCCCGCGGTCGCGGCCGGTCCGTTGATCACGTCGATCAACGACATCTCCGGCGTCACCATCTACACGTTCGTGTCGCTGTTCTTCCTGCAGTACCTGTGAGAGCCGCCACATTCGCGCCAATTCGGCGCGAAGCGGGTAATGGATCGAGTGATGAAGCTCCGTGCGCTCCCCCTCGCCCTCCTCGCCCTCGGGTTCGTCGCCTGCACCGGCGGCGACGACGACGGCACAGACGACAACACGAACCAGCCCCCACAGCCACGCAACGTCGATCCGATCAACGGCGGCGGCACCTCCGGCGGCAGCATCAACGGTGTGCTCACCGTGTTCGTGATCGACGCCGACGACCAACCCGTCGCCGACGCCGACGTCCTCGTCCTCCACAAGGGCGAGAAGTTCGAGCTGAAGACCGACGCCGAAGGTCGCATCGACCTCAACAAGGACGGCCTCGACAAGACGCTGTCCCTCCACGTCTTCAAGGCCGGCTACGAGTTCACGTCCGCGTTCGGCTTCGACGCTTCGGTCGTCACGATCGCGATCGACGACGGCACCGAGGAAGAGCCCGGGATGCCGCAGGTCGGCACCGTCACCGGCACGATCACCGGCTGGGATCGCCTCCCCGCGAACACGATGACCTCCGCGCGCGTCGTGCAGGTCGGCCCCGTCGGCCAGGACGTCGTCGACGTCATGCAGAAGCCGCGCCCCGGCACCGTCACGATCGACGACCCGGACGGCACCGCGTTCAACCTCGTCATCAACGGCTCCGGCGACTTCCCGATGTGGACCGACTACAGCCTCGAGCTCGACACCCGCGCGCAGAAGGTCATCGCGCTCGGCGGCCTCTTCGACCTCCCGGGGCAGAGCTTCGACGTCACGCACATCGGCCTGATCGACGTGAGCGTCGCGCAGGGCGCCGTGGTCATGCAGGACATCGACCTCGACAACCCGGTCGACCAGGACCTCACGCTCACGACGTCCGGCGTCCCGATGCTCGACAACACCGCCGCGATCTTCGCGGTCGAGATGGCGGACGGCGCCCTCCTGCCGATGCCGAGCAGCGCGTACGCGAACGGGATGGGTTCGGCCCGCGCCCCGGCGCTCTCGGGTGACTTCGCCGACGCGCGCTACGCCGCGATCTTCCAGGCCTCCTCGATGGAGTTCGTGGGCAACGATCCGGAGAGCAGCGCGGTCGCGTTCGCGCGCGGCACCAACCAGGCGTTCACGTTCGACGCGCTCCTCGCGCCGCCCAACGCGCCCACCGCGACGGGCCGCACGATCGGGACGATGCCGGTCTCCGGCAGCCAGCTCACGATCATCGAGGTCCGCAACAGCGACGACGACCAGTCGCTGTGGAGCGTCGCGATCTACGGCGACGCGGTCGGCACGGTCGAGCTCCCGGCGGTCCCCGCCGGCCTCACGGATCCGCTGACCGGCGCGCGCATCCTCCAGGCGACCGTCGCGAACTACGGCGACGTCGAGCTGAACGACGTCGCGTTCGAGACGCTCCGCGACGCGCCGCTGGCGACCTCCGCGACGTCGCGCTCGGAAGTCTCGCTGTAGGCGTCACTCGGGCGGGTCGAGCTCGACCCGCCACAGCCTCAGCTCGCTCCCCAAGAACTCCTCGGTCGGCGTCGAGTACGTCACGTACTGGACGCGACCGCCCTCCTCCTCCAGCTCCGGGTGATGAACCGCGTCGTACGGCGCGTGTTCCTCGGGGGCCTCGAACAGCTTGGTCGCGCCCGACCACGGGCCGGTGAGTGCGGGGGCGGTGCGCGCCATGACGTCGTGTGAGAACGGCGCGGAGTAGACGAGGAGGTACGCGTCGAGGTGTTCGACGTACGAGACCTCGATGATCGAGCCGCCGTCGAAGAGGTCGGTGGCGTCGTCGGGATCGGCGACCCACTTGTCGCCGTCGTAGTAGCGCCAGTCCTCGAAGGCGTCGTACGCGTCGAGCTTCGCGCGCGCGATCCGGCACGCGTGCGCACCGAACGAGCTCGGGCAGGAGAAGACGTGGACGAACCCGCCCTCGACGATGGGCGCGTGCGACCACGGGCCTTCGTCGGCCTCCCAGATCAACGTCGAGTGATCCGCGACGCGCCCCACCTCGACGCGCTCCGCCGGCGCGTCGTACGCGCGCCACCGCGCGACGGATGACCCCACGCCCTCGAACGCGAAGTCACCGACCTCGGCGTAGATCAGCTCGAAGAACACGAGCGCTTCGTCGGTGCCGGGGATCGCGACGGCGCGCCCCGGCCACACGGCGAAGCGCGCGCGACACGGCGTCTGCTCGCAGTCTTCCCCCGCGTGCGCGTCGTTGAACGCCTGCTCGTCGGGCGCGGGCGGGAGGAGGTACGCGGGGGCGCCCGTCGCGTCGCCGGGCGGATCCGTCAGCGTGAGCGCGGCGCCCGTCCCGGTCGCGGAGGCGTACGAGTTGTGGTGCCAGTTCTCGCCGCGTGCGTCGGCGTCCTCGAGGACGGTGTCACCGAAGGTCCACACGGAGCGCCCGAAGACGCGGGTACTCAGCGCGCCGTCGCGGCCGCGGATGTTGGGGGCTTGGGAGACGGTGCCGAGGTCTTCGGCGGCCCCGAGCGTGACGCCGGGGTCGGAGCCGCAGGCCATGACGAGGAGGGGGAGAGTCGAGAGGAGGCTCCAGCGGGAGGGACGCACGATCGACCTACAACCGAGGCGCCGGGGTTGGCGATCGCGATCGGGGGGCTTCGGTGGGGCGTCCCTCGGGGTCATGGCCACCGCGGCGCATGCCGGATTTTGAACAGGGAGTTCGGGAGGAAAGGAGACCTGATTTTTAGGACGGTCACGGACGCACGCCTCCGATCGATCCAGGGCACCAAGACCTCCCCATCTCCCCATCTCCCTGTTCAATAACCGAATCACCCGAGGCGCCCGCCACGAAGCGTACACACCCCGCGCCTCCCTATGCGCCCGCTAGCCGGTGGTGCGGTGCGCGTAGTGCCAGGGCTCGCCGGGCACCGTCCCGTTCCACCCGAAGCGGGCGGCGTTCCGGGCCAGCCAGGACCAAGCGCCGCCGATGTTGTGGAAGTCCACCGCGACGCCCATCTGGTGGTTCGAGTAGCCCGGGACCGCCGCGCGGCCGGGGCCGTAGCGGTTGTAGAGCTCGCGCTGCTCGGCCATCGTGCGGAAGCCGGAGTTGATGCGCAGCGTGACGCCGTCGCGCTTCGCGGCGGCCTTCATGCGCCGGTAGGAACCCGCCGCGCTCGCGTTGATGTACTTGCCCGGCTCGACCTGAACGACGCGGATCTTTCGCGGCACGCCGTTCGCGTAGCCGGTCGCGACCTTGCCGCGGCTCTTCCGCTTCACCGCGGCCTTCAGTCGCTTCAGCGCGTTCTCGCCGATTTGTCCGCGCGCGCCGCCGACGTCGTGGCGCTTCTTGAAGCGCACCACCGCGTCGCGCGTGCCGGGTCCGAACTCGCCGTCGAGCGCGCCGCGGTACAGGCCGAGCTTCTTCAACAGCTTCTGCGTGTTCTTCACCGCGCCCGACTCCTCGCCGTAGCGCTGCGGCGGGTTCGTGCCGTCCTTCGCCTCCATGCGCGACTTCCTCAGCTGCAGCCACGTCTTCCGGTCGAGGCGGCCGTTCACTTCGAGCCCCGGCTTGCTGCGCTGGAAGCGCTTCACCATGTTCTCCATCTGGCCGTCGAAGCGCTGATCGATCGGCCCCGGGTAGCGACCGAGCGCCGCCGCGAGGTGCCGCTTCGCGTACGCGACCGACGCGCCCTTCGAGCCGCGGCCCAACCCCTGCGTGCCGTCCGGGTGCCGCCGCGACGCCGCCTTCAGCGTGCGCCGCTCCGCCCTCTTGTGCGCGTCCGTGTTCTTCACGCGCGCGCGGAACGGGCGCGCCTTCTTCTGCGCGCGCACCTCGCGCGCGAGCACGCGGCGCGACGAACGCGTCATCACGCCGATGTCGTTCTGCAGCCCCTTGTGGTCCGCGCGGAACGCCTTCACCGCCTTCGCGAAGTCCTGCGAATAGACACCGTCGCGCGGACCGTTCCAGTAGCCGAGGTACGCCATGCGCTTCTGTAGCGTCTGGATCCCTTTGCCGCGCTGCCCCGGTCCCACGAGCCCCGGCTTCTTCTTCGCGACGCGCCGGTCCACCGCGTTCAGCGCGCGGACGGTGTCGTCGGTGGGCTCGCCGTTCGCCGGCAAATCCATCGCCCGCTGAAAGCGCGTGAGCGCCCGACGCGTCGCCGCGGTGGAGACGCCGTCGCGCTTCCCCGGCCCGAACCCGAATCGCTTCAGCTGCTGCTCGATCTTCCGCAACTCGGACCGCGACGGTGCCGCGGCGCGGATGCGACGCATGAGCTGCTGCTGCGTCGGGTCGTTGTCCGCCCGCGCCCGCGCGATGCGCTGCCCCTCCGCCGTCACCGGCCCGCGCGGCGCCGCGGGGACCCCGAGCGGCGCGGGCGTCGACGTCGGCGCCCCGGGCGCCGCACCGGTCGTGGGAGCGAACGGGAACAGCGACAGGGGCCGGAGCGGGTCGAAGCGGGCGTCGAAGACCATGACGCCATGATGGCGATCCGGTCGTCAGCCCTCGATTACGACGGCGGTAATTTTAGCAACCTGCTACAACCCCTGCCGGAGCTGCTCCGCGGCGAGGATCTTGTACGGGTACGGGTCGCCGTGGAGCGCCGCGAGCTCGAGGTAGCGATCGATGTGCGTGCGCGCCTCGGTGCCGCGCCCGAGTCCATTGAGTAGAAACGCCAACTCGTAATGCACCGACTGATTCTGCGGCGCCTGCGCGAGCTCGGCGCGGTAGGCGGTGACCGCCATGTCCGCGCGGGCCGGGTCGCCCTGCGCCTGGTACTGGAGCACGTACGCCTGCGCGATCTTCTTGTGCATCCCGGGGCGGAAGGGCTGCTCGTGGAGCACCTCGTCGAACTGGTCGATCGCCTCGGCCGCGAGGTTCACACGCGCCGCGCTCGAGGTCTCGGTGCCCGCTCGCTTCAGTAGAATCGTCCCGAGGCGCGCGCGCGCGATGAGGAGGTGGCCGTCCATCGCGATCGCCTCGCGGTAGTCGGCCTCCGCCGCCGCGACGTCTTCGAGATCGTCCTGCCGGTACATCCCGCGCTGCGCGAACTCCCAGGCGGTCCGCGGCGCGTCGAGCTTCAGCGAAGGCCAGTGGACCTTCGCCTCGAAGAACAGCGCCGGCGCCGGGTCCTGCGCGATCGGCTTCGCGCCGATGCTGTCCACGCCCGAGTAGTAAGGCTCCTGCGCCGACGCGATCGTCGCGATCGTCGCGGAGGCCAAGATCCCAATCGTGATGATGAAGCTACGCATCGTCCGGCTCCTCACTCGCTCACCGGCACGGTGATCTCGGCGTTCGCCACGTCCCGCACGATCCTGAGGTGACGATCGATCCGGCCCTCGTCGACCAACGTGAAGTCGTGGTCCGCCGGGCCGCGCTTGCCCACCGCGCCCTGGTACCCGAACCGCGAGACGTCGAAGCCCTCGACCCGCGCGTTCGTCGGCGGCAACTGATACGGCACCGACCCCGACGTCCGCGCGAGGAACCTCAGGAACAGCGGCGGGAAGTGTTGGAAGTGAACCGCCGCCCGCACCTTGATCGGTCCGACGATGTCCACGCCCAGCGCCGACAGCTCCGCCTTCGTCGGGAGCTGCACCTCGTAGCGATACGTTCGCGGCACCAGCGGCTGCAGCGCGCGCCAGTTGTCGACCGCATTCGCGAGCCCCGCCGAGAAGGTCTCCTCCTCCACGATCTCGGTCAGCACCTCACCCGTGCGCGGGTGCCGCCGGTTCGACGCCGGGATGCGCGTCGGCTTCCCGTTGAACGTCTCCGGTCCGTACAGCCGCACGAGCTCGTTGCGGAACAACACGAGGCCAGTCGCCTCGCCCTCGAAGATGCGCGTGAGCGGGCCGGCGTCCGGGCCGCGCTCGAAGATCTCGTTGTCGTGCGTGAACGGGTTGATCGTGACGATGAGGTGCTCGAGGTCCTCGTCGTGCAGGCTCCCGTCCGGCACCAGCTCGCCCGTCTCCGGGTGCGGTTTGTCGACGAGGTAGCCGGATTGGTAGAGCACGAAGTCGTCGCCGTTCGCGTCGGGCGCCGTCACCGTGAGCTCCACCCAAGTGGTGCGCTCCTGCGAGAAGCCGGACGGGAAGTTGTGACCGGTGAGCGCGACCGCCGTGACGCGCACGTCGAAGGGCTCGCCGAACGTCGCCGCGTCGTCCGTGCGCGAGAGGTCGAGCCGAACGCTCGCCTCCAGCAGATCGCGGCGGCGCGCTTCGAGCGAGTGCGGGATGCCGAACTCGTCTTCGCCCTCGCGGTGGGTCTCGGGGCGGTCCTGTCCGAGGCGCGCGCGGATCTCTTCGTCGGAGAGGAGCGGCACGTCCACGCCGGTGAACTGGTGCGTGACGATCGTGCGGTCGGGCAGCTCGAGGCCGCGGCCGGTCGGGTCGTCGATGCCCACCGCCGCCTTGCCGGTCGCGAACACGCCGGGTCGCGGGCCGGTCACCGTGAGCGTGTCGCCCGACGCCGGCTCCACGACCTGGTACGTCGCCTCCTCCGTGTACGGGTACAGCGACATGTGGCAGTCCTGGCAGCGCACGACCTGGCCGAACGGGTTGCCCTCCGGATCCGCGTAGCCCTGCTCGGCCCACTCCGTGCCGAGGTTCTCGAGCCTGAAGTACGGGAGCGTCGCGTCCTCGGGGGCGATCGCGTTGCCGCTCGGCACGCGTACGTCGTGGCACGCGATGCAGAACTCCGAGCTGCGGAGGAAGTCGATCTTCTCGGGATCCGAGCTCGACTCGTGGAACGCGACCGGCTCGTCACCGAATGGACCGGCGGGCCGCGCGTCCGCGAAGGGGCCAACCTTCAGGTACGTCGGGTCGTAGTCGAGCGCGTTGTTCGCGCGGCCGTCCTGCGCGAGGCTGCGTTGCAGCGCCGGGCCCTGCACGTTGTGGCAGACGTCGCATGTGATGCCGTGCGCGGAGAGCGAAGGCATCGCGCCGGTCGGCGGCGGCCCGCCCGGTGTCTCGGGGAGGACCTGGTCGCCGCTCGCGTCGACGAGGTGGTAGTCGCGCAGCGGTCGCACGTTCGTGATGCGTCGGAAGCACGCGACGGTGCTGGTCTGCGCGCAGTTCGTGTCCTCGGGTTCGAACACGCCCTCCCACTCCGGGATCTCGCGGCGCTCGGGATCGTCCCCGAGCGCGACGGCGACCGGCGCGTGGCAGCTGATGCAGAAGCCGGAGCGGATCTGATCGCCGCCCGTCGGCGGCGACGAGTTGAGCACGTTGGTGCCGCCCTCGCCCGGCGTCTCGGGGTAGACCGGACGCAGGTTGTTGCCGATGCCGCCCGCTTCGAGCGCGCCCTGCGCCGCGAAGTTGCCGGCGAGCTCCAGCGCGTTCATCAGCGGGCTCACCGAGCGATAGCCGGACATCAGGCTCTGTTGGGTCTCGTCGAACTGGCGCGCGTGGCAGGGCTGACAGTTCTGCGGCGGTTGGTACGCCTGGGGGGCTTCGAGGATGTCGGGGCCCGCGGGGTTGGTCGTCACCTCGCTCTTGCAGGCGACGGCGCCGATCGCGATCAACAGGAAGTAGCGACGCACGAATTCGATCGAACCGTGTACGCGCCCAACGTGCAAGTGCGGCGGGACCCGCGTTTTTCGCGGCTCAGGACGACTTGGCGCCGGAAGTGACGATTCGTTCGAGGTCCGGATCGATCCGGTAACCCAACCGACGCGCGCGGCTGAGGTGTTCGGCCGCCAGCGCGTAGTCGCCCTTGCGCGCGAGGAGCTCGGCGAGCTTGTGGTGCGCGCCCGGGTGATTCGGCTCGAGCGTCATCACGCGCTTCAACGAGTCGAGCGCCTCGCTGACGTGGTTCTCTTCGGTGCGCTGCATGAGCAACATGCTGAGCCGGTAACACGCCGTCACGCTGTGCGGGCTGCGCACGACGCGCGCGCGGGCCAGCCCGATGTCGCGGTCGAGCTCCGGATCGCGGCTCTCGGTCGACAGGTTCTTGTGGCCCGCGTGTTCGCGGTCCTCGGGCGGGAGCGCCGCGCGACGCGACGAAGGCGGCATCGGCGGCGGAGGCGGCGATCGCGCGGGGCGGTTTTGCCGAATCGGTCGGTTCGCTGCGCCCCCGTGCGGCGCGAGCTTCACGGGCAATTCGTGATCCTCGGCCTCCTCTTCCTCGAAGTCGTACATCGAACCCGGCGGCACCGGCGTGTTCGCGGCCGGCGCGCTCTTCGGTCCGGCGCGCTTCGCCTCCGCGCGCTTCGGCTCGAACATGTCCGACGGCGGGCGCGGCGGGTTCGCGAGCGCCTCGCTCCGCGGCACGACCCAGTCCGGCAGCTCCGGCGTGTCGCGCTTCGCCTCGGCGGCGGGCTGCTGGTTCGTGGGCTCCGGCGGCGGCGGCGGCGCGCGCCGCGGCTCCTCGATGCCCCGACCCGTGACGACCTTCGGCGGCTCGGGGTGGACGGAGCGCGCCGCGATGATGTCCGAGCTCGTCCCGGTCGTGAAGAAGCGCTGACTCCCCTCGACCGTCGCGCGGCTCGGCGCGCGCGGGAGGCCGTCGGTCACGATCGCCGAAGTCGGCAGGCGGAGGATCGCGCCTTCGTCTCGGTCCTCGGTGTTCGCGTCCGGTGCGTCAGCCGCGCGCATCACGCGCGCCGCGTCGCGACGCAGCGAAGCGACGCTCGGCGCGCGGTTCGGCTCGGGGCGCGGCGGAGGCGGCGGGCCCTTGGACGACGCGCGTCGCGCGTTCGAGGCGGCGCGGTGCTCCGCGATCGAAGGCACCGCGTCGAGCCGACGACGCTGATCGCGCGCCGGCGCCTCGCCCTCGCGCGCGGTGTGTTCGTCGCGGAAGACCTCGTCGACCTCGTCCCGGAGCGCGCGCAGCTCGTTGCTCCCGATCTCGAGGATCGGCGGGTTCTGTTCGGGCGGCAGATCCTGGGACGCGTCCGGCACGGCGCGCGGCCCTTCGTCGACCGGCGCGGGCTCGGGGCGCTGACTCGCCGCCGCCTCTTCGAAGAACGACGCGAACACGCTGCGCGTCGCGGGCGACGCGGCGGGCGTGGGCTCGGGCTCGGGCACCGGTGGGTCGTGCGTGAAGGTCGGATCCTCGTCCTCGTGGAAGGAGGCCTCCGCCTCGTCCTCGTGCGGCGTCTCGTCCTCGTCGTCCTCGAACGCCGCGCGCCACCCTTCGTTCGAACGAATGCGCCGCCACACCTCCTCCGACGACGGCGCGTTCGTCTGGCGCTCGTCGAGCGTGGGGAGGTCCGGGATGTCCGGCGGCGACGCCTCGGGGAGCCCGGGGTGCGCCGAGCTCATGCGCGTGGTCGGCGCGTGCGGCGCGCTCGACGTCGCGCGCGCGACGATGCCGGCGTCGTCGGCGTCGCGGAGCGATTCACCGCGCACCGTGCCTTGATCGCGTTCGACTGCGTACAGCTCGGGCGGCGCCTTCGGGCCGATGTCCGTCGCGTCGTCGCCGAGCGGGCCCTCGAGCGCGTCGGAGGATTTGGTGTCGTCGTCGTGCGGAGTCTTCGCAGCCGCGACCTTCGCGCGCGCCGACTTCGGCGCCACCTCGGTGGCGTCCGCATTCGCGCGCGGTGACTTCGGCGCCACGTCCGTCGCATCCGCGCTCGCCCGCGACGCCTCCGCACCGACGTCCGTCGCATCCACACTCCTCGCGCGACCCTCGGCGACCCGCACGGCCGCCTCCGTCGCGCGCTCCGGCGATGCGTCGCGCTGCGCGGCCGTCTCCGTCGCCCGCCCCGTGTCCGTGCTCGGGACCGTCCGAGTCGAGCGCGCCGACGACGAAGACGCCGCGGGGTCCTCGCTCGCGACCGCGCGCGCCGCCGTCTCCGTCGCCCGCTCCGCCGGTGCCTTCGGCGCGACCTCCGTCGCGTCCATCACCGACGCCGCCGCGAGGATCTCGGACGGCGCCTTCGGCGAGGTGTCGGTGTCGTCGTCGCGCGACGCCTCCACCGGCCGCAACGCGATCGGCATCCGCGGCTCGGAGTGTCGGCTCCCCTTCGACGCGCCGCCACGGATCGCGCTCGGCATCCGCGGCTCGTCGTAGCTCGGCGTGACCGGCTCCTCGTAAGACGCCGCGCCGCGCTCGTGCGTCGGGCGCTCCGAAGCGTCGTCGATCGCCACGGCCGAGACGCGCCCCGACTGCCCGTCGTCCGCGGTGATGTCGTTCCCACCGTCCGCCTCTACGGTCGGCGGCGCCGTCTCGATCTCCGGCACCACGAGATCGTCGGTGCGCGGTCGCCCGGTCTCGATCGGCTCGGCGTCGAGCTCCTCTTCGGTCGGGCCGTCGAGTACGCGCGACGGCCGCTCCTGGCTCGTGATCGCGGGCGCCGGCGGGCGCAGCGGGATCGGCTCCGAAGCGATGATCTCCGGCAGCGCATCCACATCCTCTTCGTCGAGGATCTCCGGCTCCGGCGTCCCCGCCGCCATCAGCCCCGACGGCGTGAGCGGCGCGGGCGTCGCGAACACCGGCGGCGCATCGAGCAGACCGGAGTCGGCCTCGGCTTCGAGATCATCGGTCGTCGACTCGGGCAGCGGCGGCGGCGGATCCTGCAGCCCGGACGGGAGGTCGACGCTGCTGTCGTCGAGCGCGTCGAGATCGATCACCACCGACTCCAATCGCGGCGGCTCACCCGCGCGCGACGGCTCGTCGCCGATCTCCACGTCCTCTTCGATCATCCCGCGACCGGTCGCGACGAAGTTGCGGAAGATGGTCTTCAACTCCGACGTCACCGCCACCAGGTTGATCTCGATGATCGGTCGCTTGCCGCGCTCGGCCTTCGACTTCGTCTCCGCGACGTAGCCCTCGAGGATCCACTCCGCCTGCGAGGTCGGGTGGACGACCAGCAGCTCGACCTCCGTCCCGTCCTCCTGCGCGACCGGCGTCTCGATCCGCACGCGCCCCTTCGCGAGCTCGCCGCGGTAGAACGCCCACAGCCGCCCGAGGTCGCGCGGCTTGATGATGAACGTCGGCGTCTCGTCGTCCTCCGGGAGATCGGACGGTAGCTCCAACTCGACCGGCGCCTTCGCGCGCTCGGGCAACGGCCGCGCGCCGGCCTCGACCTCGGGCGCTCCGGGCTCTGGAGTTTTCAGGAATCCCGGACCGTCGGTTCGGAGCTTCTCGAGGAACGCCTTCCACCGCGCCTTCGCGCTCGCGTCGAACAGGAAGAAGTCGAGCCCCAACCCGGCGGTCTGCGCGCGCGTTTCACGATTCATCAGATCCGCATGACGCGCGACCACCGCCGTCACGTTGATGTTCGCGCGCGGGGCCGGGAGCGCGATCTCCAACTCGATGTACTGACGCAGCGGGCGCGCCGTCGGTGAGAACACCGCGATGCCATGTGAGGAGACGTCGGCCGTGGTCGTGTACTCTCCGCCGCGCCCGTCCTTGAGCCAGATGGGCAGCGCGACCTCGAAGCGCTCTGAACGACGGCGGTTGGTCATGGCGGGGAGCCGAGGGTCAGCATAGGGAGGCGGACCACGTTCGGGAAGATTCGAGGCGGGCGAATCCGAGCACTTAGGACGATCGTCCGACCCGGGGAAACCGACCCCCGGTCCTGAAGTCCCCGGCCGAGACGTTGGGATTTCGGCGGGCGCTCTGCGATGTTCCTCGCCCGTGCAGATCCTGTTCGCTCTCCTCGCCGCCGCCGGCCCGTCGCTGGCCGACTACCAGGCCCTCGTCGAGGCCCGCGCCGCGGCCGAGGCCCAGGATCCCGAGCGGGCCCTCACCGCCCTCGATCGCGTCGAGAAGCGGAAGATCTGCGCCCCGGACCTCATGTTCGAGCAGGCCTCGCTCCTCGCCGCCGACCTGCTCGCGAAGTCCAAGCCCGCCGAGGGCGCCGCTCGCCTCCTCGCCCTCCCGCCCGACGGCGAGCGCCTCGCCCGCGCCGCCGCGCTGCTGCGCGCCGCGAAGGCCGACGATCGCGCCGCCGCCGTCGAGGCCACACTCCTCACCACCGTCGTCGATCACCCCGAGGCCCGCGCGCTCGCCAAGCGCCTCGGGCCGGAGGGGATCGAGGGCCGCCTCGACGCCGACCAACGCATGACCCGCGTGCGCGCGCTCCTCGAGACCCACGAGAGCCGCGAGGCGAACCTCGAAGCGCGGAGGCTCGCGAAGGCGCTCGGCGGCGAACACGCGTACGCGTGCGAGCTCGCGTACGTGATGGGGAAGTCGGAGCGGAAGATGCGCCGCTACCGCCCCGCGATCGTCGCGCTCACCGACGCGCGCAAGCGCTGCCACGCCGCGAAGAACGCCGACTTCGCCCGCCGGTCCGCGCTGCTCGAGACGCAGGTGCGCGGAATCCGCGGCGAGGTCAACGGCACCACACGCGTCGCGAAGTGGTTGGAGCAGCACCACCCGAAGCACTCGTTCGTCGACGACGCGTGGATGATCGTCGCGGAGGTCCTCGAGCGGCGCGGCAAGCCGGACGAAGCGAAGGCCGTCTACGATCGCATCCGCGGGATGGACGGCGCCGACCACCGCTCGATGGCGGCGTGGCGCCTCGCGTTCGAAGCGATCCAGGCCGACGACGCGAAGACCGCGGTCCCGCTCCTCGCGCAGATCATCGCCGCGGATCCACCGCGCGCGGTGGAGAAGGCGCGCGCGCACTACTGGACGTACCGGCTCGATCCGAAGGGCGCCGACGCCGCGCTCGACGCGCTCGTCGCGCGGCCCTCGTTCTACACGTGGCTCGCGCTCGATCGCCTGCGCCGCGAGGACGCGCCGCGCGCGAAGAAGCTCGAGGCCGCGCTGCTCGCGAAGCGCGGCGCGGACGCGGTCGAAGCGAAGGCCGCGATCCCGGAGCGCTGGACGGAGACGATCGCGCGCGCGAAGGCGCTCCACGCGCGCGGTGAAGCGGAGCTCGCCGCCGCGGAGCTCGCGATCCTCGAGTGCTGGGAGCCGACCGACGCGCAGGCCTTCACGCTCGCGCGCGCCTACCACGACGTGGGCGCGTTCCCGGAGGCGCAACTCGTCTTGCGCCGCCGCCACCACTTCTTCGACGCGCTCACGCCGGACAACGCGCACGTGTGGCGCACCGCGTACTCGCGCGCGTTCGAGGATCGGATCCGCGACGCGGCGACGAAGGCGAAGGTCGAGCCGTGGTTCCTGATGGGGCTCGTGCGCGAGGAGAGCACGTTCGATCCCGAGATCGTGAGTTGGGCCGGCGCGATCGGGCTCGCGCAGCTGATGCCGCCCACCGCGGTCGGCGCTTACGCGGAGGTCTTCAAGGGGCGGCTCGACATCGAAGACACGAAGCGCCTCACGGATCCGGAGCTCAACCTCCGCCTCGGCGCGCACGTGTTGAAGCAGGGCCTGCGGCGCTTCGGTTCGGAGCCGCTCGCGCTCGCCGCGTACAACGGCGGGCCCGGGCTCACGGCGCGCGCGCTGCCGAAGGCGGCGATGGACTTCGATCGGTGGGTCGAGACGATCCCCGTGAAGGAGACGCGCCGCTACGTGAAGCGCGTGAGCGAGACGTGGGGGCTGTACCGATTCTTCTACGACGCCGACGCGCCGTTCGTGGACCTCCCCGACACGATCCGCCCGTGAGCCCAGCGGTCCGCGGGCCGTTGTGATTGACTTTCATTCTCGAAAAACCGGATCGTTCGCGGCGATGACGCTGGACCAGCTGCCGAAGGACCGCCCGGCGGTCATCCGGTCGATCGAGGGCGAGCGCAGCCCCGTCGTCCTGCGACTGATGGAGATGGGGATGGTCCGCGGGGCGCCCGTCTCGGTGCGCAAGCGCGCGCCGCTCGGGGGACCGCTCGAGCTGCGGGTGCGTGATTACGTGCTGTCCATCCGCGCGGCCGACGCGAAGCGCTTCGTGGTGGAGGTCGCCGAGTGACGGGGGCCGTCGTCGCGCTGGCCGGCAACCCCAACTCCGGCAAGACGACGCTGTTCAACAAGCTGACGGGTCTCTCGCAGCGCGTCGGCAACTACCCGGGGATCACGGTCGAGCGGCGCCTCGCGCGCGCGAACTTCGGCGAGGACATCGTGCTCGTCGACCTGCCCGGGACGTACTCGCTCGCCGCGCAGAGCAAGGACGAGGCGATCGCGTTCGAGGTCATCACCGGCCGCACCGACGATCCCGCGCCGACGCTCACGGTGATCGTGGTCGACGCGTCGAACCTCGACCGCAACCTCTACCTCGCGCTGTCGATCCTCGAGCTCGGCCGCCCGTGCCTCGTCGCGCTCAACATGACGGACGCGGCGAAGGAGGCCGGTCGCCCCGTCGACGCCGACCGCCTCGCCGAACAGCTCGGCGTCCCGGTGGTGCCGATCGTCGCGAAGAAGGGCGAGGGGATCGATCGACTGACCGCGGCGATCCAGTCCGCGCTCGCCGATCTGCCCGCGCCGTACGCACGCGCGTGGCGGCTCGACGACGGCGAAGAAGCCAAGATCGCCGCGCTCGCGGAGAAGGCCGGTCACGACGGCATCGCGCTGTGGGCGATCGCCTCGCTCGCGACGACTTCGCCCGCGGACGTGCCGGTGGTCGAAGCGCAGCTGGTGGCGGCCGCGCGCGAACACGTGGCGCTCGCGGACGCGATCATCGAGAAGCGCTACGAGGTCGCGAGCGCGCTCGCGGTGGCGTCGATCGATCGGGGCGCGGGCGAGGCGACCTCGCGTTCGGATCGAATCGACGCGGTGTTGCTCCACCCCGTGCTCGGGATCTTCGCGTTCGTCGGGGTCATGGCGATCGTGTTCCAGAGCATCTTCGCTTGGGCGGAGCCGCTGATGGATCTGATCGAAGCGGGCGTGGGCGCGGTGCAGGGGCTCGTCACGGAGACGCTCCCCGAAGGCGCGATCCGCGACCTGCTCGTGGACGGCGTGGTCGGCGGCGTCGGCAACGTGATCGTGTTCGTCCCGCAGATCGCGATCTTGTTCCTGTTCATCGCGGTGCTCGAGGACTCCGGCTACCTCGCGCGCGCGGCGTTCATCTCGGACCGCCTCATGGCGCGCGTCGGGTTGCACGGTCGCGCGTTCGTCCCGCTGATGTCCGGGTTCGCGTGCGCGGTGCCGGCGATCATGGCGGCGCGCTCGATCGAGTCGCCGAAGGATCGCCTCGTCACGATCCTGGTGACGCCGCTGATCTCCTGCTCGGCGCGCCTCCCGGTCTACATCCTGATCATCAGCGCGCTGTTCGCGTCCGACGAGACCATCCTCGGCGTCTTCTCCGTCGGCGGCCTGTTGATGCTGCTGATGTACTTCCTGTCGGTCGTCTTCACGGTCGGCGTCGCGTTCGCGTTCAAGCGGACGATGCTGAAGAGCCCCACGCCGCCGCTCGTGCTCGAGCTCCCGCCGTACCGCGCGCCCGAGCCGATGGCCGTCGCGCGCCGGGTGTACGAGCGCTGCAAGGTGTTCATCCGCGACGCCGGCACGATCATCCTCGCCTGCTCGATCGTGTTGTGGGCGCTCGTGTACTTCCCGCGCGAGCCGGACATGGAGGGCTTCAGTCCGTACGCCGAGGCCGTGAAGCTGCGCGACGCGACGAAGGCCGCGATGTTCACCGCGCGCACGCAGAAGCAGCGCGCGGAGATCCAAGAGCGCTCGGAGAGAGCATTCGAGCGCCTCCGCCAGCGCTCGGCGGAGAAGCGCCTCGAGAAGAGCTACGCGGGCCGCATCGGCCACGCGATGGAGCCGGTCATCGCGCCGCTCGGCTACGACTGGAAGATCGGCATCGGCCTCCTCGCGAGCTTCGCGGCGCGCGAGGTGTTCGTGTCGACGATGGGCTTGGTGTTCGGCGCGGGCGAAGACGTCGACGAAGAGGACGCCACATTACGCGACAGGATCGCCTCCGAGTACACGCCGCTGGTCGGGCTGTCGCTGATGATCTTCTTCCTGCTCGCCGCGCAGTGTATGAGTACGATCGCGGTGGTGAAACGCGAGACCGGCTCGTGGCGTTGGCCGATCTTCATGCTCGTCTACATGAACGTGCTCGCGTGGATCGCGGCGCTGATCGTGTTCCAGGGCGGGAAGCTCCTGGGCTTCACGTGATGTTCAGCGAGGCCGGCTGGGTGCAGGAGGCGATCGCGCTCGGCGCCGCCGTCGCCGCGTTCGTGTTCATGGTCCACCGCATCACCGGCTGGCCGAGGCGCAAGCGCAAGCCGGATCGCAACGTGGTGATCGGTGAGCGGTTGAAGCGCGGGCTGGAAGCGAAGCGGCGCTGAACCTCAGGGGCACGTCTGCGCGACCGGGATGATCTCCGTCGCCGCCGCCGTACTCATCGCCCCGCACGCGTTCTCCAGCTCGAGCCCCACGATCACCTGCCCGTTCCGCTCCGGAGTGAACTGGGTGTCGACCGCGTTCGGCGGCACGAACACGATCTGCTCACCGAACCGAACGATCCACTGGTAGTCCACGATCGTCCCGCCGGTGGAGCGCCCGCCGGGGAGGCTCGCCGACGCGGTGAGTTCGATCGGGCGACCCACGCATGCGTCCTCGGAGGTGCGCATGATGATCGGCGTCGGCGGGAGGCACGGATCGTCCGTCGCGTTCAGCACGACCAGCTGCGTCGGGCTCGCGGGATCGTTGGTGGCGATCTCCAGCTGGGCGGTGTCGCGCGAGCTCGTGTCGTCGTTCTCGTACGCGACCGCGATCTCGAGGAACTGCATCGCCGGGACGCGGATCGCGGGCGCGCACGGGAGGGTCGCGCAGCCGGGGACGTCGATCGAGAAGTCGTCCGTGTCGCCGGGGCCCGTGATGTCGATCGTGTCGATGACGCACTCGCCGAAGCCCATCGACTCGAGGCGCACGGTCCGGACCGCGCGATCGCCCGCCGTCGTGTAATCGAGCTGCTGCGGCGAGACGCGACACACCGGGACGGCGCCGACCGGGCCCGCCGTGATCCGGAATTCGGCGACCACGTCCGCGCCTTCGAGGAAGCGGAGCGTGCCGGCGCGCGGCGTCGTGTCCGGTGCGTCGTACGTGATGTCGAGTTCGACGGTGTCGCGAGCGAGGTTCGGTCCGACGGCGCCGAGCGGATCGACGTCCGACGACCACCCGAACTCGGCCGGCTCGATCTCGATCGCGGTGAGGACCGCGGGCCCTCCGATGTTCCGCGCGGAGAACGCGCGGGTCTGCGTACCGACCTCCGCTTCGAACTCGAGCGGCGTCGCCGAGACGAAGTTCGGCGCGACACTCGTCGCGAAGATCGGGATCGCGATCTCGGGCTGGTCGGGATCGTTCGTGAGGATCCTCAGTCCGCCGCCTTCACCCGGGACGCCGACCCAGGTCCCGGCGCGGAGCGTGGGCGCGGTGGCGACGACGAGGCGCTGCCGGTCGCCGAGCGCGATCTCGAACGACGTCATGTCGACGGTGATCCCGACGTCGCGCCCGTCGATCAGCGCGCCGTTCGCGTCGTCGAGATCCCGGACGAGGAGCTCCACCGCGACCACGTCGAGGCCGCCGGTCGCGCCGTCGCGCGGCTGCGCTTCGAGCTCCACGAACAGCTCGCAGGTCGCGTGGTCGACGTCGCTGCCGAAGTCGAGGCGGGCGCAACGATCCACCGGCGCGTCCGGGCGGTTGCAGGCGAGGCCGCCGTCCTCGATCGGGCACCGGGTGTTCGCGCGGGCCGGGAGGACCGCGATCGCCGCGAGCTCGATGCGCGCGCCGGCGTCGGGCGAGTCGTCGGTGATCACGAGCGTCCCGGAGATCGGGCCGGTGTCGCACGCGGTCGGATCGTTGGGGCGCTCGGGGCACGGCGCGAGCGTCACCTCGATCGACGCGGTCGCGCCCGGGGCGAGGCCGGCCTCGAGGACTTCGTCGACCCGATACGTCCACTTCGTCGCGTCGCCTTCGAGGGACACGCCGATCACGTGCAGCGGCGCGCCGCCCTCCGAGGTCACGTCGATCCGCATCGTGCGCACGCTGGTGGTGGGGACTTCGCCGAAGTCGACGAGCCCGGGGGCGTACCGCCCGTACGGGACGAACCCGCCGCCGTCGTCGGAGCAAGATAGGGCGAAGAGCGGGACGGCGAGGAGCAGGGCGCGACGCATGGGAATCACCGTAGACGCGGCCGGCCGCCGGCGCGAGTCCCCCGTGTGCGACACCCGCGACACGGCCCCACAACCCCCCATCGGTCGCTTTGGGCGCGCACACGAGGGGCCGAGGACTGGCGTTCTCACGCGGACGGACCCTACGATGGTCCTTCGATGGCCCGTACCTCGACTCCTGCGATCTCTCTCGCGCTCCTGCTCGTCGTGGCCTGCAGTGAAGACCCGCCGCCCGGTGGCGGCGATCCGACCCGCGACGCCGGCAGCGGGGGCCAAGCGTGCTCCGACGACAACCGCTGTCCGACGGGCCAGACCTGCAACGCGGGCATCTGCGAAGTCGACGCTCCGCGTGACGGTGGTCAAGCGCCGGGACCGCGGATGCAGGTGTGTACGGAGGGCGGCTGCCTCGAGCCGTACCGGATCGACTTCGGCGGTTCGCGCATCGGCGCGGTCACCGAGCAGACGTTGATCATCCGCAGCATCGGCGAGGCGCCGCTGGAGATCTCGAACCTCGACATCCTCGCGCAGGGCACGGAGTTCGCCGTCGACCCCGGCGGGGAGCTCGACGTCACGTTGCAGCCGAACGAGGAGCTCGTGGTGCGCGTCTCGCACACCGCGACCGACGGTATCCAGGACAACGAACAGCTGCAGATCATCAGCAACACCACGCCGTCGCGCGTGCTCGTGCAGCTGGTCACCGAGTACAAGGGCGTGCCGTCGCTCTTCGTCTCCGAGCAGGCGAACACCGCGCAGCTCGGCACCGTCACGCTCGACTTCGGCAAC
>JAUHYN010000744.1 GCA_030426505.1 bacterium
GACGAGGCGGTGCGCAACTTGGCGGCCGAGGCGCTGAAGGGGTGACGCCGCGTCAGTAGGCGAGCTCTGCCTGCGCGCTCCACTCCGCACCGAAGTCGAGCGCCCTCCGCATCCGCGTCGCCGCCACGACGCGCCCATCCTTCACCGTGATCTCCGCGCCGAACAGCGAGCCCTGCGGATCCGAGAACGACGTGTAGCGCTTGTCGAACAAGCGCACCGTCGTCGCGTCCGCTCCCCGCTCGATGCGCGCCGCGACGTAGCCGTCGGCGAACCAGGAGAAGATCGCGCCCTCTTCGCTCTCGAGCGCGACGTCCACCGCGGGATCGTCGTCCCGCTCGACCGCGACGAACTCCATCGGGCCCTTCCACGACCACGCCCCGACCCGCATCTCCCCGGCGGCGTCGCGCGCGACCACACGGCGGAGCATCGGGAACAGGATCGGGACCAACGCGCGCACGGCGACCGGGCGGAAGCCCTCCGCCTCGAGCTGCGCGCGGGCCTCGCTGCGAACGTGGGCGGAGAGCGCCGCGCCGAAGAGGAGGTAGGCCGCTCCCCACGCAAGAGCGATGCGCGCGCCGCGCACGTGGCGTTTGAACACCGCCCAGCCGAGCGGGACGGTGTAGATCGGGTCGACGATCGCGACGCCGTCCAACGCCCACCGCGAGTCCGAGAGCGGTGAGAAGATCTGCGTCCCGTACGTGGTGAACAGATCCAACATCGGGTGCGTCACGAGCGCCCAGAACGTGAGGTGCATCCACGCGACACGATCGCGCCCGCCGCCGAGCACGCGACACGCGAGCGCGCCGATCAGCGGCGCGACGATCGGGAGCGCGATGAACGAGTGCGTCACGCCGCGGTGATGCACGAGCGACGCCCACTCCCCCGCGACGCGCATGACCACGTCGGCGTCCGGCATGAGCCCACACGCCGCACCGAACCACACCGCGCGGCGACCGAGCCGCTCCGAGAAGCCAGCCTCGGCGACCGCCGCGCCGAGGAGCCCCTGCGTGATGGTGTCCATCGCGCGCGAGCGTCGTCGCGACGGCCGCGCACAGTCGACCCGTTTTTCACCGCGCCCCCATTTACATACGCGTTACCCGCGGCTCGCCGCGCGGTGCCCATACTGGGATCGTGACGATCCGAGCGATCACCGCCCTCGCCTGCTTCACGTTCGGCGCCGTCGTCGCCCCCGCGTGGGCGCGACGCGACGCCGACGCCGCCCTCCACCGCGACCGCGCCCACGAGGAGGCCTTCGCCCGAGGCGTCCGCGCATGGACCGCGCAGTCGCTCGACGAAGCCGCGTTCGCGACCGGCTCCGACCTCTTCGACGGCGAGTGGCTCTTCGGCACGCACGTGATGGCGGTGTTCGGATTCGCCCAGACCGCCCGACGACACCCCGAGCTCCGCGACCAACACCTCGCGTGGGCCGAAGCGAGCGTCGACGCGATCCTCTCCGAGCGTGTCCGCCGCTTCGACCGCGATCGGCACGGCGAAGATCCGCTGCGCGCGCTCGAGCCCGGCGCCCGACACGGTCACGCCGCGTACCTCGGATACCTCGGCGCCGCGCTCGGCGCGCTGCGCGCGGCAGATCCGCACACGCGCTTCGCGCCGCTCCACGACCGCATCGCCGCCGCCCTCCGCGCGCGCGTCGAAGCGAGCCCGAACGGCCTCGTCGCGACCTACCCGGGTGAGTGGTACCCGGTCGACAACCTCGCCGTCCTCGCCGCGCTGCGGACCACCGACGCGCACGACGCGTTCGTGGACGCCGCCGTCGCCGAGCTCGCGGAGCGCTACGTCGACCGGGACACGGGCCTCCTGATCCAATCCGTCGACGCGACCGGGCAAGTCGTCGACGGCCCGCGCGGATCCGGCACCACTCTCGGCGCGTTCTTCGCCGCGTACGCCGACGCCGATCTCGCGCGCCACCTCGCGAGCGCCGCGAACGCGACCCTCGGCCGCAGCGCCCTCGGCTTCGGGTGGCTTCGCGAGTACCCCGCGGGCCGCGACGGCCGCGGCGACATCGACTCCGGACCGATCCTCTTCGGCGCTGGGCTCAGCGCGAGCGGCTTCGGCCTCGCGAGCGCGCGCATCGCGAACGACGCCGACCGCTTCGCCGCGCTGTGGGCCCTCGCCACGCTGTGGGGCGGCCCGGTCGAGATCGACGGCGCCTTTCAGTGGGCGGTCGGAGGCCCGCTCGGGAACGCGATCCTGTTCGCGATGACGACGGTGGAGGTGGCGTCATGATCCGCTCCGCATCGCCCTCGGCCGCATCCGCTTCCGCGAAATTCATTCGTCGCCTCACGATCCTCACGACGCTCGCCGCGATCCACTTCGGGCTCCTGCACGTCATGGCGTCGGAGCAGATCGTGGCGAAGCTCTTCGCCGCGGGCGGAGGCGCCGCGGATCTCGCGATCGCGCTCGCCTTCCTCACGCTCCGCCTCGGCCTCTACCTCCTCGGCCCGGCGATGCTCCTCTACGCGTGCGCGGCGTTCGCGCTGGACCGAATGGGTCGTACCCACGGGCCGGTCGTTCGTGGCATGAAGACGGCGTCGGATGACGACGCCCACCATCGACGACGCCCGGAGCGTGCTCGCTGACGTGTTCGGCTACGCGGACTTCCGCCCGCTCCAGGCCGAAGCGATCCGCGTCGCGATCACCGGCCGCGACCTCGTCGTCCTCCTCCCCACGGGCTCCGGCAAGTCGATCTGCTACCAGGTCCCCGCGCTCGTCGCGCGGCGCCGCGGTGGCGGCGTCACGCTCGTCGTCTCGCCGCTGATCGCGCTGATGCAGGATCAGGTCGACGCGCTCGCCGGCGCGGGCGTGCGCGCCGCCGCGCTCAACAGCGCGCAGAGCGCCGAAGATCAACGCGACGTCATCCGCCGCCTCCACGAAGACGCGCTCGATCTCCTCTACGTCTCCCCGGAGCGCCTCGCCACGCCGAGCTTCCGTCGCCTCGTCTCGAAGCTGTCGGTCGCGCTGATCGCGATCGACGAAGCCCACTGCGTGAGCCAATGGGGCCACGACTTCCGCCCCGACTACCTCGAGATCGGCGCGCTCCGCGAGCTCGTCGACGCGCCCCTCATCGCGCTCACCGCGACCGCGACCCCGCGCGTAGTCGATGAGATCCGAACGCGCCTCGGCCTCCCGAAGGACGCCCCCGTTGTCCGCGGTAACTTCTCGCGCGACAACCTCGCCTTCGTCGTCGAACACCGCCGCCTCCAGGCCGAACGACTCGAAGCGCTCTCGCGCGCGATTCGCGTCGCGGGCCTCCTCGAGGGCCGCGGCCGCGCGATCGTGTACTGCGCGACCCGCAAGACCACCGAGACCGTCGCGAAGGCGCTGCGCGGCGAGGGCCTCCCCGTGGGCTACTACCACGCGGGCCGCACTCAGCTCGCGCGCGACCGCGCCCACCGCGCGTTCGCGACGGGGCGCACGCGCATCCTCGTCTCCACCAATGCGTTCGGCATGGGCATCGACTTCCCGGACGTCCGCTTGATCGTCCACTACGCCGCGCCCGGGAGCCTCGAGGCCTACTACCAAGAGGCGGGGCGCGCCGGGCGCGATGGCCTGCCCGCGCGCTGCGTGATGATCTTCTCCAAGCAAGATCTCGTGACGCAGCGTCGGCTCGAGTCGGCGTCCGCCTCGGAGCTCGTGAAGGCGCGGCGCCGCGAAGCCCTCGCCGCGATCGAGCGCTACGCGAATGCGTCGGGCTGCCGCCAGGAGGTCCTCGTCCAACACTTCACCGGCGGCGAAGACGCCGTCGCCTGCGGCCTCTGCGATCGCTGCCTCGATCCGGACGTCGAGCCCGAGGTCGAAGTCGAACGAGAAGCCCCGCCGATCACGCCGCTCGCGCCCACCGATCGCCAGCGCATCGTCAGCGCCGTGGATCGACTGCGCCGACCCGTCGGGCGCACGCGGCTCGCGCAGGCGCTCCGCGGAGGCCGCGCGAAGTCACTGTCGCGTGGAGGCCTCCTCACGCTCCCCGAGTACGGCACGCTCGCCGCGTACGACGAGAAGTCGATCGTCGCCGCGATCGACGAGCTGCTCGAGGCCGGCGTCCTCCGCCGCACCGGTCGCCGCTTCCCGACGGTGTGGATGGCGAACAAGCCGGTGCGCGACACGAGCGAGCCGAAGAAGCGCCCCGCGCGCCGGACGAATCGCCCCGGGATGATCGCGCGCGCGCTCGACGACTACCGGAAGCGCACGGCGCGCAAGCTCAAGTGGAAGCCGTACATGGTGATGCAGCGGCGCGTGCTCACCGCCATCGACAAGAAGCGCCCCGAGACGCACGACGATCTCCTGCGCATCCCGGGCCTCGGGCCCGCGAAGGTCGAGCGGTTCGGCGACGACATCCTGCAGATCGTCCAGCGCTACGCGGACGAATGAAGCGACCGGGTACCGACGGAGTTCGGCGTGCCGGAGGTCCCGCAGTCGCTCAGGGCGCGATCAGCGCGTCGATCTTCGCGCGGAGCTCTTCGATCGGGCGCGCGCCCATGATGCGCTCTTCCCCCAAGAGGATCGTCGGCACCGCGACCACACCCGCCGCGCGCGCTTCGGCGCGCTCCGCTTCTACGAGCTCCGCGAACGTGTGGTGTTCGAGATCGAGATCGAAGCGCTCGAGGTCGAGTCCGGCCCGCTCCGCGAAGGTCCGAATCGTCGCGTCGCCGAGCTCGTCCTGCCCCGCGAGCATCGCGTCGTGCATCGCCCAGAACTT
>JAUHYN010000745.1 GCA_030426505.1 bacterium
GAGGGGGTCGGCGCGCGGGGCCTCGGGTGGCGCCTCTTCCTTGTTGCGGAACGCCTGGTACCAGACGAGGCCACCGACGCCCGCGAGGAGCAGGACGATCGACAGCACCGACCACACCACATTGGCGGACGTCGGCGCGTTCCCGACCAGCGGCTCGTGCGGCCAGTCGTTCGTGTAGCTGACGTGGGTCCCGGGGCGCTCGGCCGTGGTCGCCCACGCGGTCCAGAAGAAGAACGCGGTGAGCTTTTCCCGACGCGCCGCGTCCGGGACGGCGTCGACGTGGAGCGCATAGTCCTCACGCAGATCGTCCAGCGCCGGATCGGCGCCGAACAGCGCCCGGTAGTGATCAGCGGTCTTCGCGATCGCCTCCGCGCGGAGCGGGTCGATCGTGAGCGTCCCGGTCGCGGCGTCGTAGCGATTGGTTCGCATGAGTTCGCGGAGCTCCACGCGGAGGCTCGCCTGCGTTCGAGGATCGAGGGCGGCGTAGTCACGCCCGTGCGTACGGTCGGCGAGCTGGTCGAGGAGCGACGTCGCCTCGCGGTGCAGCCAGTCGGCCGACCAGTCCGGAGCCTGATAGGCGCCGTGGCCCCAGATGCTGCCGATCTGCTGACCGCCCGTGCTCTGCCAGACCTGTTGGCCTTCGAGGATGTCGTCGCGGGTCATGAGGGTGCGACCGTCGTCGGTGCGGACGACGTCGGGAATCGGGGGCGCTTGCCGGTAGACCTCCCGGCCGAGGAATCCGAGGAGCCCAAAGCCGACCATGAGGACGAGCCCGAGCGCCCACCAGGCCTTGCGGGTGGAGTTTGGCTGTTTCATGCCCAGGGCCATTCCACGGCTCGGACCACCGTCGAGATTTTGAAATCATTGACATTTTCGCACATGGTTGTCTTATCCACATCTCGTTCGGGTTGTCGGAACGACAACGTGATATGAAATCGACAACAATGGATGCGCTGGACCTGATCCGTCGCGTGGCCGTGGACCTGACGCGCTCCCTGGCGACCGACGACCGCTACGACCGCTTGTTGGACGCGATTCGCTCCGCTGTCCCTTGCGACGCGGCGTGCCTGCTCACCGTGGACGGCGACGTCTTCCGCCCGATCGCCGCGTACGGGCTGACGCCGGAGGGGCGCTCGCGTGTGTACGTGCGCCGCGAGCACCCGCGCCTCGACGTCATCGCGGGCGCGAAGGAGCCCGTGCGGTTCGCGCCAGACTCGAACTTGCCGGACCCGTTCGACGGCCTGCTCGAGGCGGACGCCACGGCGCTCGCGCACGTGCATGCCTGCGCCGGGGCGCCGCTCACGATCGACGGCGAGCTCGTCGGTCTCCTCACCGCGGACGCGCTCGATCCGCACGCGTTCGATACGATCGACGATCGCTTGTTCGCTGCCGTCGCGACGATGGCCGCGGCGGCGATGCAGACGAGCCGACTCATCGAGGCGCTCGAGGAGAGCGCAGAGCGCCTCGGTCTCGTGGCGGCGGATCTCATGCGCTCGAATCACGATCGCGACGGTGATGCGATGATCGGCACGAGCGCTGCGATGCAGGAGTTGAACGGCGAGGTCGTGCTCGTAGCGCCCGCCGACTTCACGGTGCTCGTCACGGGCGAGACCGGATCGGGGAAGGAGCTCGTCGCGCGCGCGATCCACGCGAAGTCCCCGCGCGCAGCCGCCCCGATGCTCTACGTGAACTGCGCTGCGCTGCCGGAGTCGATCGCCGAGAGCGAGCTCTTTGGTCACGTGCGGGGAGCGTTCACCGGCGCGGAGCGTGATCGCGCCGGGAAGTTCGAAGTCGCCGACGGAGGCACCCTCTTCCTCGACGAAATCGGCGAGCTCCCGCTGGCCGTGCAACCGAAGCTGCTTCGCGCGCTGCAGGAGGGCGAGATTCAGCGCGTCGGAGAGGACGTGCTACGACGCGTCGACGTCCGGGTCGTCGCCGCGACGAATCGAGACCTCCCCGCGGAGGTGCGGGCGGGGCGCTTTCGCTCCGACCTGTTCCATCGGCTGAACGTGTATCCGATCGCGGTCCCTCCGCTTCGCGCGCGCCCCGATGACATCCTGCTGTTGGCGGGTCACTTCCTGGACCGCATTCGCCTGAAGCTCGGCCTCGGCGCGGTCCGACTCGACGCATCGGCGCGCGAGCGGCTGATCGCCCACGACTGGCCCGGCAACGTCCGCGAACTCCAGAACGAGATGCACCGCGCCGCGCTTCGCGCGTCGCGCGGTGTCCCGCGGACCGAACCCGTCATCGTGCGGGCGGGAGACATCCTCGCCGGCGCGGGCCCCGATCCGGGGCCCGGGCGTGAGGTGGAGACGGCGCCCCCCGTGCCGCTTCGCGCACAGGTCGAGCGGTTCCAGCGACGTGTCATCGAAGAGCGCGTCCGCGCGAACGATGGCAACTGGGCGGCAGCCGCGCGAGACCTCGGCCTGCACCGGAGCAACCTGTACCACCTCGCCCAGCGCCTCGGCCTGCGCGGGTCATGAGGTCGGAGCGCGAGGAGCGGCCTCGGTAGACCGTCGGCGCGACCTGTACGTTCGGAGTCGAGGTGCGGTTCGTCCTCCTGCTCCTGGGCGCCGTGGTCGCCGGCCTGGCCGTCGCCACGATGCTCCCGCCCGACGTCTCCGCCGAGCTCGGCCTCGGCATATGCGCCGGCGCCGGCCTGGGCGCGCCGCTCCTCGTGGTGCTCTGGGCCTGGGTCGAGCTGAAGGAGCGCCCGCGGCTGCGCGGGCTCGCGCCGTGGGTCGCCGGGCTCGTGCTCCAGGCCGCCGTCGTCGCGGTGCCCGTGCTGTACGGGAAGCGGCCCGATGACGTCGAGGCGATGGTGAAGGCGATCGCGAGGGCGAGGATCGAGCCCGGTACTGCGGGCGACGTCGACGCGACGCGCCCGACCGACGACGACGCGACGCAGCGGCCCGGCGACGCTCACGACTCCGACGCGACGCAGCCCTCCGACGACGCGCGCCCGCCCCGCGGAGCGGAGCGCCCTTCGGGAGACACCGCGGCGCGCGCCCCGTGGCGACCGCGCTGGCTCGTCTCGATCGAACAGCCGGGTGTCGACGTCGTGACCTCCGTCCACATCGACGCGGTGCGGCGCCGCGTACTCGCCGCCGGCGCGACCCAGGATCCGCGCTCGAAGAACACCACGTTCGTCACGGCGCGATCGATCGACGACGGCCGCGAGCTGTGGACACATCGGTTCGACACCGACGAGTCCGGGACGCCGTACCACCTGTCCGTCGACGAGGACGGCGCGGTCCGCGTGTTGGTCGGCCTCCGGGGCGTCCTTCGGCTGCCGGACGGCTCCGAGATCGGGCGTCGCGTGCGCGTCGGTTCGTCGTGGTCCATGCGCATCACGGAGGGGTCCGTGACGGCCACGCCGGTCTTCAGCGTGAGGGCGCTGCGGCTCCCGGGCGGTGACCTCGTGCGGAACGGCCCGACGTCCCTCGAGCGCGTCGGCCCCGACGGCGCCGTCCGCTGGTCGCTGGCGCGCGGGGCGCTCGGCTACGAGCTCGCGTCGATTCGCGACCGCATCTACGCGCACACGACGGGCGAGCGCCTGGTCATCGACGCCGCGGGTGGAAACATCCTCGACCGCGGCCCCTGGTTCGCTTCGACCGAGGGTCGGTTGGAGGTCGCGCTCGCCCAGGGCCCGGGCGACGATCTCTTCGCGCGCGTCACGCTGCCGATGTCGATGGACGCGTCCGCCCGCCGACCCGACGGCGCCCCGATCGACCGCACCGGCTTCCACGAGATCCTCGTCGAGCGCGTCGACGCTCGGTTCGTCCCGCGTTGGACGCGGCGGTTCGGCAGCGCGTCGACCGCGCGGACGTTCCCGCGCATCCGCGTGCCCTCGGCGCCGGTGGCCCTCCCGTCCGGCGGCGTCCTGGTCATCGGCTCGTTCGAGATCCCGGTCGACCTCGGCGGCGGCGTCGGCGATCCCCCCGGAGGCTCGGACCTCTTCTTCGTGGAGTTGGATCCGGACGACGGCTCGAACCGCCGCACCCAACGACTCGGCGGGCCCGGCGCGGAGAAGGTCCACGCCGCGGCCTACGACGACGGCGCGATCCTGGTCGGCGGTGACTTCCGCGACGAGGCTTCGTTCGGCGACGAGCGCGTCACCGCGGGCGGACGCGAGGGCGATACCTTCGAGCGAAGCGAAGCGTTCATCGCGCTGTTCGAGCGCTGAGCCGCGCCTCACGAAGACGGCGCGCGCGAGACGCCTCGCATCGCGGGTGGCCTCCTGGCCTCGACCAGAGCGCGACGGTGCATCAGCGCGAGACCGCCGCGCGCAACCGCCTCGCGTCGCTGGCGGCCACGCGGCGCCTCGGCCGACGCGCGAGTGCAGGAGTTCGGTCGACCCGGCGCGGCGTCTCGGCGCATCGGTCGTGACGAGCGCACGCGCACGTCATCGCGGAGCGGACCTCGGCGTTCGGCGCGTCAGACGAACGAGTGCTCGCGCGCGCGCGGGGCATCCTCGGCGGCGCAGCGCGCGGCGAGCTCCCGGCGCGTGGGCGAGTCGAGCCAGCGCTGCACGTCGTCCGGGAGCGGCTCCTCGGCCGGGACGAACCGCGGCGCGGGAGGCAGATAGATCTCGACCGAGTCGTAGCGCGGCAGCGTGGGCAGCGCGGGGTACGCCGGTCGCGGCGCGAGTTTGGCCTTCGGCGGGGGCGGCGGCGGCGCGTCGGCGAACACGTCGATGTCGGCGGTG
>JAUHYN010000746.1 GCA_030426505.1 bacterium
GTACGAGAGCCCGTCGACGGTGGTGTCGCCGAGCTTCACCGGGCTGCACAGATAGGGGCAGTAGACGATCGGGAACTCGAGGCCCTTCGACTTGTGGATCGTGGTGATCTTCACCGCCGCGGCGTCGCTCTCCATCCGCAGCTGAGACGCGTCGCGGTCGCCGTGATCGACGCGTCGGGCGGAGAGCCATCGGACGAGCCCCGCCGGCGACATGCGCTCCCGCGTCTCGACCTCGTGCATCAGCTCGGCGATGTGCAGGAGGTTCGTCATCCGCCGCTCGCCGTCTGTGCGGCGGAGCAGCTGAGCGGGCGGCGACTCGGGCTTGTCGGGGTCGCGCAGCCGCAGCCGCTGGGCGAGGACGGCGCGGAACGCGTGGATGAAGCCGCGGCGACGCCACAGGTCCCGCCACTCTCGGAACAGGTCGATGACCGTGTCCCACTCGTCCGGGTCGTCGTCGAGGCGCAGCAGGTCGTCGCCCGTGAGCCCGATGAAGTCGGTGATGAGCGCGGCGCGCACCGTGGGCATGCGGTTCGGTTCGACGAGCGCGCGCAGCAGGTGGAGCATGTCGCCGGCGTCGGGCGAGGCGAACACGCTGGTGCCGTCCTGCACGACCGAGGGGACGCCGGCGGCCTGCAGCGCGCGCTGGATGTCGTTGCCCTGGAAGTTGGTGCGCACGAGCACGGCGATGTCGCCGGGGGCGACCGGTCGCGTGCGCTCGAGCGCTTCGCCGTCCACCGTCTCCGTCCAACGGAACTCGGCGTCGGAGCGCAGGAGCTGCACGACGGAGGCGGCCACACACTTCGGCACGGGCGGGAAGCGCTCGGGGCGCCCCGTGGGGCCAAACGCGCCCTCGATCGTGCGGTTGCGCATGAAGACCGTGAGCGGCTCGGGCTCCATCCCGCGGACGAAGAGCTGCGGCGCGGTCGGCTTCGGCGGGGCGTCGACCGGTTGGAAGCTGATCTCGCTGAGGCCGAAGGGGTTGGGCGGTCGTGAGAAGAGCGTGTTGACGGCGCCGATCAGCCGCGCGCCGGAGCGGTAGTTCGTCCCCAGCGTCCGCCGCCGTTCGGCCTCTTGGGCGGCGCGGATGTAGGCGAAGATGTCGGCGCCTCGGAAGGCGTAGATCGCTTGCTTGGGGTCACCGATCAGGAACAAGCGCCCGCCGCGCTCCACGGACTCGCGGCCGCCGAAGACGTGCGAGAAGATGCGGTACTGGACGGGGTCGGTGTCCTGGAACTCGTCGATCAGCGCGACGTCGTAGGCGGAGCGCACGGCGCGCGCGAGGTCGTCGCCGCCGGGGCCTGCGAGGGCGCGGTCGAGCACGTTGAGGAGGTCGTCGAACGACTGCACCTGGGCGGCGCGTTTGCGGCGCGGCACCTCTTCACGGACCCAGTCGACGAGCTCGCGTCGGAACGCGACGAGGCGGTCTTCGAGCGAGCCGACGATGCGCTCCCAGGCGTCGTACAGTCCGTCGACGAGGTCGAAGAAGGGGTGGGAGGGCGTGACCTGTCCTCGGTTGGTGCTGGATCGGATCTTCTTGAGCCGGAAGAACTCGAGCTTCTTCGGCAGCTTGGCGAGCTGGAACGCGTCTCCGGAGAAGAAGGCGCCGACCTCGACGACGCGGGCTTCGAGCTGGTCGGCGCGGTACGACCCTTTGCGGATGCGCCCGGCCTGGGCGGCCTGCGCGAGGATCTGCACGATGTGGTCGCGCTCGCTCCCCCACAGCTCACGCGCCTCGTCGTAGAGTGCTGCGAAGCGGGTGAAGTCGGTGGTGTCGGCGGCGCCGGTCGACGGCGGTGTGACGGGCATCTGCGGATCTGCGAGCGCGGTCCGCGCCAGCCGCACCATCTTCTCCGGCGTGATGTTCTTGCTCTCGACGAAGCGCAAGAAGGCCCGGTCGCCGGCGTGTTGTTTGTTGACCCAGAAGTCGGCGACGGCCTCGCCGAGGAGCTCGGCCGGGTCTCCGACCAGCTCGGTGTCGAACACGATTCCGCTCTCGAACGCGTTCTCGCGCAGCGTCCGCTGACAGAAGCCGTGGATGGTGGAGATCGCGGCGCGGTCGAAGCTGGTCACCGCGAGCGCCAGCCGCCGCCGCGCCTTGTCGACGAACGCCCGCGCGTCGTCGCTCCAGGTGTCGCGCTCGCCGACGACATCGCGCGCGGCGAGCAGCGCCGAGAACACCGGGTCTTTCGGCGTCTCCGGCAGCGCGTCGATCGCCAGCAGCGCGTCCCGCAGGCGCGAGCGGATGCGGTCTTGCAGCTCGGCCGTCGCCGCCTCGGTGAACGTCACCACGAGCACCCGCTCGATCGGGATGCCTTCCTCGGCGACCAATCGCAACACAAGGGACGCGATCGTGTACGTCTTACCGGTGCCGGCGCTCGCCTCGACGAGGGTCACGCCCGGCTCGAGCGGCTCCAGATCCTGAAAGCGTTGTGTGGTTGTCATAGCGGGGCCTCCGGCGGGACCGCCGTCGCGCGGATGGGCGCGTCTTCGGCGGTGTCGAAGGGGAGCGACGGCCACCACTGCACCGGCTCCGGTAGCGCGTCAGGCTCGAACGAGCCGCCCGGGCGCGGGATGACGTAGCGCGTGCCGCGGCGCTCCGCCTCGATGCGCACGCGCTCAGCGGGCTCGGTCCAGCCGTGCGTCGACAGATTCATCATGCCCCAATGGACCGGCATGAACACGTCGCCACGGACCATGCGGTGAGCGCGGAGCGCTTGCTCCGGGCCGAGGTGCCAGTCGGGCCACGCGGCGTTGTACGCGCCGACCTCGATCATGGTGACGTCGAACGGGCCGAGCCGCTCGCCGATGTCGTCCATGGCGGGGAAGAGGCCGGTGTCGCCGGAGAAGTAGGCGCGGTGGTCGGGGCCCGCGATCGCGTACCCGGCCCACAACGTGCGGTTCTGATCCAGGATCTGGCGGCCGGACGCGTGCCGCGACGGCGTGGCGGTGAGCGTGGTGCCGGCGATGGGGATCGCGTCCCACCAGTCGAGCGCGCTGACCTGCTCGTCGGGCACGCCCCAGTAGGCGAGGTGCGCGTCGACGCCGAGCGGCACGACGAAGCGGACGCCGGTCTCGGCGAGCGCGATGATCGTTTCGGTCTGGAGGTGGTCGTAGTGGTCGTGCGAGATGAGCACGGCGTCGATCGGTGGCAGGTCTTCGAGCGCGATGGGCGGCGCGTACCACGTGGCGGGTCCGGCCCAGCTGACCGGGGCGGCGCGGCCGCCGAAGATGGGGTCGGTGAGGAAGGTCGCGCCGTCGAGCTCGATGAGCAGGGTGCTGTGGCCGAGCCAGGTGACGCGCAGGCCGGATGCCGGCGGGGTGGCGAAGCGGCCGGCGCCGCTGCGGTCCACGTCGATGGGCGCGTCGGGGTTCACGTGGGGGCTGGCGCCGAACATGGACATCACGCTACCCCACACGTCGTTCCACATCGGCTCGGGGTTCACGAATGTGCGCTCTCCCCACTGCGGCGATTGTTTCATTCGCTCGAGCCGCTCGCCGCTGGCCCGCTTTCCAATCTCGAACCACGAGTCTGCGAGCGCGAAGGTGAGGAACGCCGAGAACGAAACAAACACAACACCGAGCGCGACGCGGACGCGCCGAGAACGAAACAAACGGACGACCCGAGACTTGGCAGTCATCAGCTCGCCCGGTGTTGGAGGAGCGGGCCGAACACTTCGGGGGCGAGGCGTCGGAACGAGAGCTCGCGGCGGCTGGGGAGGCCGCCGAGCACGGGCGCGCCCCGGTCGTCGCGCCCCATCTTGAGCGGCGAGAAGCCGCCCATCAGCGCCCACGCGTAGGGCTCGTCACCCTCGCCGGGCACGGTCCAAGGGCTGCAGCCCCAGGCGTCGTTGGTCTCCCGCCACTGGGCCTTGTCACCGTCGAGGTCTTGCCAAACGAAACCGCAACGCGGGAAGAGCAGGAGCGGCTCTTCGAGGCCCGCTTTGTAGAGCGCCATCAGCGTCATCAGCACGCCGACCGGATCTTCGGGCGCGCTGTAGCGGATGACCTGCACGTCGAGCCCGCGCGAGCCGTGCCGGAACGACGCGGAGTGGCGGCTGGGCCGGCCGATGAGGATCGACTCGGTGATGTCGCCCGTGGCGCAGAGCAGAAGGTGGCGAACCCACACCTGGAGCTCATGGTCGCCGCGGATGCGCGCGTACTGGTGGTGCACGAGGCGTCCGTCGAACACGCCCTCGACGCGTCCGGCGATCTTCACACCGGAGACGTCGAGCTCGACGCGGCGCGAGCCGGCGTCGGAGGTGCCGCGCAGCGCGCTGATCTGCTGATCCAGTGCGTCGACCTTGGTCGCGAGGTCGTCGTACGTGGTCGCGCCGGGTTCGCCCAGCGGCAGCGCGCCCTCGGCGCGCGTTGGCGCGAAGCCGTCGGAGAGCGCTTGGCCGCCCAGCGAGCGGTCGAGCATGCGGCCTGCCAGGATGGAGCTCTGCAGCCGGTCGAGCACGATCGGCTCGCGTCCGACGAGCGTGGCGTCGTCGTCGCTCAGGTAGACGTTCAGGCGGCGGTTGAAGAAGAAGCGGACGGGGTTGCGGAAGAAGCGCACGAAGTCGCGCACGCTCACCTCCGTCGGGGCCTCGTCGAGCGGAGAGGGACGCGACACGAAGGGGCGCTCGACGTCGACCGGGGCACGCAGCGAGGCGGCGCCGGAGTGGAACTCGTGCGCGTAGGTGAACAGCGGGTCGTCGGTGCGG
>JAUHYN010000747.1 GCA_030426505.1 bacterium
ATCTGTGGCTGCTCCCGCCCGACGCTGCGCCGAAGGTCGGCGCCCCCGTCGAGATCCGCGTGACGCAGGGGATGGACTTCCCGGGCGACAGCGCCGCGCCCAAGGTCGAGAAGTTCGCGAAGGTCGGCGCGTACGATCCCGACGGGCGCGCCCTCCCCGTCGAACGCAAGGCGCCGCGTGGGACGTTCGGCATCCTCACCTTCGTGCCGAAGCGCGCGGGCGTCCACGTCATCGCCGTCGACACCGCGCCGAAGTCGATCGAGCTCGAGGCGAAAGACTTCAATCACTACCTCGTCGCGGACGGAATGCCGCACTGGTTCGTCGCGCGCCACGAAGCGAACGAGCTCGATCGCGACGCCGTCGAGCGCTACGCGAAGACGGTCAAGCTCCTCCTCCCCGTCGGCGACGCCCCCTCCGCGAAGTCCCCCGAGACACGGCAAGCGCTCGAGATCGTCCCCCTCGACGATCCGTCCGCGCTCGGCGCGAACGACGTCCTCCGCTTCGCCGTGCGCGAAGACGGCGCGCCGCTCGCGGGCGCACGCGTCGGCTTCGATACCGAACGCGACGGCCCCGAACCCGCCGCGCTCGTGCGGACCAACGCCGAGGGCATCGGCGCGGTCGTCGTCCCGGGCCCCGGCCTCTACGCGCTGCGGCTCACGCACCTGACTCGACCGAAGGCGAAGGACCACGAGTGGGCGTCGCGCTGGACCACGCTGACGTTCCGCGTCCCCGAGCGCCCCAGCTTCACGGAAGCGATCGAGCGCGTCACCGTCGTCCACGGCGGCCCCGGCCCGTTCGCGATGGCCGGCTACCGCATCGGGCTCGACGCCCTCGCCCGCCTCGGCCGCGACCGCGGTACGACGAAGCTCGAGGTCCGCCACCACTCGCCCGACGCCGTACAGTGGTCGTGTGTCGTGGACGGCGTGCAGGCCGCGACCGGCGCGAGCCCCGGGAAGATGAACCTCTCGCGCGCGTCGTCCGAGGAGGTGTTCACCGAAGTGGTCGACCGCGTGTCGAAGAAGACGCTGCACTACCGCCTCGATCCTGCGTTCGTGAAGCGCTACCTGAATCGACCACGCTCGGAGGCGCGCGCCGCAGCCGCCGAAATCGCCGTGCTGCCCGCGGAGGCGATCTTCTCAGTGGAATAGATTCAAACGAGCGCGCCGGGGCGCAGCGCGGCCGGGAGCGTGGGCTGTTCCAGGTCGCTCGGGGCGAGCATCACGGAGCGCGCGGGTCCGTCCGAGGGGCGGAACTGGACGTCGACCCAAAGCGGGCGCCCGCCGGCCTCGGCGTCGACGTCGCGCTGGATCTTCGCGAGGAGCGTCGCCTGGTCGGCGACCGAGCCGCCGTAGACGTCGAGCATCACCATCCCCTCGGCCTGGGCCTCCGACTCCATGCCGAACCGGTGTCCGAAGACCTGATGCACGGCCTCCTTCACGCCCGTGTCGTCGCGCTCGAGGATCCCGATCGCCGCCCGCGCCTTCGCGTCGACGAACACCTGCGCCTCGCCTTGCGGTCCCCGGCGGCGGACATAGAAGTCCGGCGTGGGCGTGCGCGCGTTGCCGTGGGTCCGGTCGGTCGGCAGCACCGCAACCATCATGTCCGTGTGTTTGTCGTCGACCGCGCCTGCGAAGGCGGCGAGCGCGCGGAGGCGATCTTCCTCCGTCTTCGCGGAGCCCCGGCGGATGCGATCGTCGGAGAGCACCGCGTCGCGCGCGATGCCCACGACCGCACCGCGCGCGGGGAGCCCGAAGAGCGACTCGGTGCGCGAGAGGAAGCGGTCGATCGCTTCGTCGCTCGGCGCGGTCGAGATCCCACGCACGAGGTCGAAGGCGTTGCGGCCGCGCGCGTGGCCGCGGAACATCCCGTTGCCGAAGCCGTCGTTGCTCGGTGACTCCGACTTCTGCACGACGTCGTTGAAGACCGAGACGAGCTTCGCCTTGCGCTGGGGCGACGACGCGTACGTCGCGAGATCCTTCAGCGCCGACACCCACGACGCCGCGTCGCGCATCGCGCGCGCGTCCTCGTCCTGCGTGAAGTTGAGGTGCTCGATCGCGTGACGGAAGAACGGGCGGAGGAGCGCGTGCCCCTGCTGTCCTTCGCGGAACCCGAGCGCCCGCCCGAGCTGGTCCGCGAAGATCGGCGCGACGGTGCGGAACACCTGCCGCAGCTCGACGTTGCGCGGGAGGCTCGGGACGACCTCGCCGGCCGCGTCGCGCGCGAAGCCAACCCCGTCGAACGACAGCTCCGCGACGTTCGCGGCGTCGACCATCCGACTCATCACGCCGTCGACCTCGGCGGCGAGCGCCTTCGGGATCTGCGGGAGGCGCAGCGACCAGCCCTGCGCCGTCGACTTCGCGGTGACGACCGACTGGTCGTCGGCGTCGCGGATCGTAACCGTGAGGTTCGGGTCGCGCGCGGCGATCGACTCCAACGCTTGGAGCGCCGCGCCGAAGCTGTCTTCGGAGGCGGCGGCGTCGAGGTGCAGGTGGACCTCCGCGAGGCCGTGCGTCGCGGCCGCGTCGAGGAGCGCGTCGAGGTCGTTCGCGGAACCGACGGTCGCGAGCTTCAGCGCGTCGGGGCGCGCCGCGACCATCGCTACGTCGTCGCAACGGACCTCGCCCTTCGGGCCGCGCCACAGGTGGATGACCCCCTCCGTGTCGAGGTCCGCGAGCTGGATCGGCCGTGCGCGCGCGAGCGCGACCAGCGCCGCGATCCCGTCTTCGGCGATCGGCCCCTCGTGGAGGACGCGGAGCGGCGCGTGCTCCGACTCCGGGAGCGACACGAACAGCCCGGTGCCTTCGGAGTCGAGGACGACCTCTTCCGCGGCTTCGTCCTTCGAGGGCGTCGCGAGCGCGAGGTGCAGCTGCTCCGCGAGTGCCTCGGCGTGTTCGTTCTTCGAGGCGTACGGCGCGAGCGCGTCCGAGAGCGTGCGGAGCGCGCTTTGGATCATCACCGCCTCCGACTCCGACGCGTGGCCGAGGTTCGTGGGCGAGAGCGCCAGGTCGATCTCCTTCGACGCTTGTCGCAGTGCGGTGATCGCGGACTTGTCGAAGCCGCGGCGATCGAGGCGCTTGGCGATCGTGGAGAGCTTCGTCGCCGCGTTCGTGAGCACGAGGCGAGCCATCTCGGGGGTGCGCTGCGTGAGGAAGCGCCCGAGCTCCGACGGCGAGAAGTCCCAGCCGTCGACGGCGCCGGGGAGGGCCTGGAGCGCCTTGGGCCACTCGACCCCCTGAGCCTCTGCGGTCGTCGCCTCGGCGAACGGATCCGAGAACACCTTGGGACCAACGCGCACCACGCCGGATTTCAGTATCGTCGATCCACCCCCGGATGGTGCGCTTGTTTCGTACAATGGGAGGGTGGGCACCTACGGAGGACCCCGGCGCCCTTGGCGCGAACTGCCCGCGGGGCAACACCCACCTCACCGCGAGCGACGTCCACCGCGCGATCGCGCGCGGCGTCGGCTACCTGAACTGGTGTGGCCACGACGACGGGATGGCCGCGGCGATCCGCGAGCTCGACGCGGCGACGCGCGCGCGGGTGATCGTCGCGACCCAACTCGACGCGCAGACGGCGGACGAGGCGGAGCGCGCGATCGACGCGATGCTCGCCACGCTCGGCACGGACACCCTCGACGTGGTCACCGCGTACTACCTCGAGACCGAGGAGGAGTGGCGGACGATCGAGGCCCCGCGCGGCGCGCGCGCGGCGATCGAACGCGCCCGCGCCGACGGGCGCGTGAAGCGCTTCGGGATCACTTCCCACCAGCGCCCGCTCGCGCGCGCGATCCTCGAGGAGCGCGCGATCGACGTCGCGATGATCCGCTACAACGCCGCGCACCGCGGCGCGGAACGCGAGGTCTTCGACGCGGCCGGTGCCACGCCGATCGTCGCCTTCACGTGTACGCGCTGGGGCGCGCTCTTGTCGCCGACGGATCGCACTGCCCCGATGTCGGCGCCGGACTGCTACCGCTTCGCGCTCGCGCACCCCACGGTGACGATCGCGCTCACCGCGCCGAACGATCGCCGCGAGCTCGAGACGAACCTCGAGGTGCTGGACGCCGCGCCCGCGAGCGAGGCCGAGCTCGCGGCGTGGCGCGCCCACGGCGACCGCGTCCGCGCTACCTCGGGCCGGTTCCCGTGATCACTGCGTACACGGCGAAGCCGCGCGCGGCGCGCGGACGCCCATCGCGTCGCGGAGCCCGCAGCCCCGGCACAACCTCAAGGAGTGCGTCGCGCGCGAGGAGATCAGCTCGTCGCCGCCCTCGTCGGCGACGATGAGGTAGCCGTCGATGTCCAGCGGGTACATCGGCGTGAACTCCGACGGCGGCTCGCCGAGGCCGGCGCGCAGCTCGTCGGCGTAGCGCCCGTCGTACTCCGCGAAGTCTGCGAGATACTCGAGCTCGATCGTGAACGACGACGGGGTGTACGCGGGATCGTCGGCGACGACCGCCGTGTAGGCCGGGCAGGCATCCTCGGTGTCGGTGTCCGGGGTGTCGAGGCATCGCGCCGCTTCGGCGGCCGCCGCGAAGAAGCGGTCGAAGCCCTCGCCGAGGTTCGACGGGATGACGTCCACCCAGGCGACGCCGCGCTCTCCCGGCGCCACCGACGCGCCGGCGGCGTTGACGACGTCGAAGCCCTCGTACCTCTCGCGATCGGAGCGATCTGTGTAGCAAAAGATGTCGGCGTTCCCGCCCATCCGGA
>JAUHYN010000748.1 GCA_030426505.1 bacterium
CCTCCTGAGGGTTCGCTGGGACTCCCAGCCGGTACGCCGCTCGGGCCGGTGCGGATCCCTCGAGGTCCGGGTTTTTTGGGTCATGCACACCATTGCCCACCACGCCGCAATGGCGCTAGACCGCGGTCCGCATGTCGATGAGCGAGGAGCCTCCCTCGGCGCGGAGCCCCGTCGTGTTAGATTCGGGACCGACACCATGAACGAAGCCGATCCGGCGTCGGGGCTAGGCATCAAGCTACTCCTGACGGCCATCTTCGTCGCCCTCAACGGATTCTTCGTCGCCGCAGAGTTCGCCCTGGTGAAGGTGCGGCGCACGCGCATCGAAGGGCTCGCCAAGGCCGGGAACAACAAGGCGGTGGTCGTCCGGTCGATCCTGGACAACCTCAACGCCTACCTGTCGGGGTGCCAGCTCGGCATCACCATCGCCAGCCTCGTCCTCGGTTGGCTGGCCGAACCCGCGATCGCCAAGCTGTTGGTGGTCGCGGCGCGCGCCGCCGGGATCGAGATCGGGGACACCGGGGTGCTGCACATCGTCGCCCTCGCGATCGCGCTGACCATCGTCACCATCCTGCACATGACGATCGGCGAGCAGGCGCCGAAGATCTGGGCGATCCAGGAGCCGGAGAAGCTCGCGCTGTGGTGCGCGTACCCGCTCAAGATCTTCTTCTCGATCTTTCGGCCGTTCATCTGGCTGGTCGACCGCATCTCGAGCGCCCTACTCCGCATCGTCGGACTCACCGTCGGCAACGAACACGGCGGCGTCGAAGACATCGAGGAGCTGCGCGCCATCCTCCGCGCGGCGTCGGAAGCCGGACACATCTCCGGCCGTCAGCGCACGCTCGGCGAGAACATCCTCGGGCTCATGCGCCTCGAGGTCCGGCACATCATGCTCCCGCGCGTGGATGTGGTGTTCCTGTCCACGTCGCGCTCCCCCGACGAGAACCTCGACGTCATCAAGAACGCCGGCCACTCGCGCTACCCGTTCTGCGATCCGGACCTCGACCACGTCACCGGGTTGGTCCACACCCGCGACGTCGTGCGCCGCCTCATCCAAGAGGACGACGTGGATCTCGAAGCGCTCGTCCGCCCGGTCCCGTCCGTGCCGGACACCCAACCGATCGCGCGCCTGATCCTCGACATGCAGCGCGGCCAGTCGCACTCCGCGCTCGTCGGCCCGATCCACGACGAGTTCGACAGCCGCGCCCCCTGGATCGAGTCCAAGGGCGACAGCTTCGAGATGGCCGGCAGCGTCCCCCTCCCGGACGCCGCCGAGACCCTCGGCCTCGACCTCGGCACCGAAGAGGACACCATCGGCGGCTTCATCGTCTCGCGCCTCAAGCGCCTCCCCGTCGAGGGCGACGAAGTCGACGTCCTCCCCTTCCGCGCGAAGGTCGTCACGATGTCCCGCCGCCGCGTGACGCGAGTGCGGTTCGAGCGCCTGCCGGAAGAGTCGAGCGGCGCCGAGCCGGTCGCGACGACCTGACCTCCTTCAATCCAGACTGTACGGCACCGCCACCGACGACAGCTCCTGCGAGCGCACGCGCGGGTAGCGGAAGTTCGCGACCACGTCGTCCAGGCACCGTCGCAGATCCGATCCGTACCGCGACGGCTTCACCGCGATCTCCTCCGGGCGGCCCTTCGCGCCGACCACCCACGAGATCGTGAGGTCCGTGCCGGCGAAGCGCTCCTTGTCCTCGCGGGCGACGTCGAGCACGCAGGCCTCCAGCCAGGGGAGCGCCTCGTGGTGCGTGCGGTCGAGCTCGTCCGAAGACAGGGGGCCGCGCCGCTGCGAGCGCCTCGAGAAGTCCGTGAGGAACACGCGCTTCGCGAGCGCGAGCTGCCGGCGCGCGCAACTCCCGGCCGCCGACTCCTTCTCGAGCTTCCGACACGCGCGCTCCAGCTCACGCGTGCGGACGTAGAGGCTCCCCTCCTCGCCCGCCGCCTCCGCCTCGATTCCATTGAAGCGAATTGCCGCGTCCAGCGCGGCCTCGGCGTCGCCCTGGCTGTCGTGGGCGTAGTAGAGCGCCTGGAACGCGACCGCGCGGGCGCGGGGCGAGCGCGCGTCATCGAGCTTCTTCGCCTCGGCGATCGCCTCCTCCGGTTCGCCGGAGCGCGCGCGGACGAGCGCTCGGATCGCGCGGGTCAGCTCCACGCGCGCCTCGTCGGAGTCCGCGCGGTAGACGCGCTCGGCGAGGTTCAGATCGCGGACGGCCTCGTCGCGCTTCTTCTGCGAGCGGCGCGGGTAGCGCTCGTACACGCGCAGCTTCTGGTCGTGCTGGAGGAGCTCGGTGACCCGCTTCGCCTCGTTCTTGTGCTTGGCGGCGGAGAGCGATCGGCGGCGCCGCGCGAGGGCGCGCGCGCGACCGCGGCGATCGTCGAGGGCCGCGTGCGCCGCGTCGCGGTAGCGCCGCGCGGCCTCCACGTGGGCGTCCTGCGCGGAGGCGATCCGGGCTTCGAGCATCAGCGCGGCGTGGCGCTCGGGTCCGCCGATCTTCGGATCCGCGCTCGCCTTCCGCGCCGCGCGCGCCGCCGCCTTCGCTTCGTCGTACGCCCGCTCGCGCAGGTGCTGCTCGGCCTCGGCCATCGCGGCGTCGAACGCCGACGACTCGGGCGCGCCCGAGAGGGCGAGTAGGGTCGTCACCAAGACCCGCACGGGCCGCATCCTGGATCCGACACCGCCCGCCGGCAACCGCACCCGGTCTTACCCGGGGATCCCGCCATCCATGACAAGGGCCGAGCGGTAGGCTACAAGGCGCGGCGATGATCCGCCGAGTGCTGGTCGCCAACCGGTCCGAGATCGCCGTCCGCGTCATGCGGACGTGTCGAGAGCTCGGAATCGAGACGATCGCGGTCTACTCCGAACCCGACCGCACCGCGCTCCATACCGTGTACGCGACCGAAGCCCACCCGATCGGCCCCGCGCCCTCCTCCGAGAGCTACCTGCGCGTGGACCGCATCATCGACGTCGCCAAGCGCGCCAAGGCCGACGCGATCCACCCCGGCTACGGCTTCCTCTCCGAGCGCGCCGAGTTCGCCGAGGCATGCGCCGAAGCCGGCATCATCTTCATCGGGCCGTCACCCCACGCGATCCGCACGATGGGCAGCAAGACGGTCGCGCGCCAGACGATGATCGAAGCGGGCGTCCCGGTCGTCCCCGGCACCGCCGACCCGATCGCGGACGCCACCGAAGCCGAGAAGGTCGCGCAGGAGATCGGGTACCCGGTCATGCTGAAGGCCGCCGCCGGCGGCGGTGGTCGCGGGATGCGCCTCGTGCGCGAGCCGAAGGCGCTCGCGTCGTCGTTCACCGCCGCGCAGCGCGAGGCGCTCGCCTCCTTCGGCGACGACTCCGTCTACCTCGAGCGCTTCATCGAGCGCCCGCGGCACGTCGAGGTGCAGGTCTTCGGCGACAGCCACGGCAACGTCGTCCACCTCAACGAGCGCGAGTGCTCCATTCAGCGCCGCAACCAGAAGGTGATCGAGGAGGCGCCCTCGCCCGTCGTCGACCCGGACCTCCGCGCGCGCATGGGCGAGGTCGCGGTGCGCGCCGCGAAGGCGGTCGACTACGTCGGTGCCGGCACGGTCGAGTTCCTCCTCGACGAGGACAAGAACTTCTACTTCCTCGAGATGAACACGCGCCTGCAGGTCGAGCACCCCGTCACGGAGATGACGACGGGCTACGACCTCGTGAAGGAGCAGATCCGCGTCGCAGAGGGTCACCCGCTCACCGTGAAGCCGCACGCCCCGCAGGGCCACGCGATCGAGGCGCGCATCTACGCCGAGAGCCCCGAGCGCGGGTACGTCCCTTCGCCCGGGAAGATCCGCTTCATCCGCATGCCCGGTGGCTACGGCGTCCGCGTCGACACCGGCGTGTACGCCGGCTACGAGGTCACGCCGTTCTACGACTCGCTGATCACCAAGCTGGTCGTCCACGCCGAGGATCGCGCCACCGCGATTCGCCGCCTCGACCGCGCGCTCGCGGAGTACGTCGTCAACGGCATCGACACGAACATCCAGTTCCTGCGCCGCATCGCGCAGCACCCCGAGTACGCCGCGGCCAACACGACCACCGGGTTCATCGATCAGTTCCTCGACGCCACGCCGAAGCCCTCGGCGAACAACGTCGAGGTCGCGATGATCGCGGCGGCGATCAAGCAGTACGAGCATGCCCACGAGTTGACGAACCAGTTCGTCACTGCGGACGAGGACGGCGAGAAGCCCACCTCGCGCTGGCGACAGCTCGGCCGCATGGACGCCTTCAACCGATACGAGTTCTGACGATGAGTACGCATCAATTCATCGCCCGCCACGACGGGACCGAGAAGAAGATCGGCGTCGAGAAGACCGGCGACGGTCACTATCGCGTCGTCGTCGACGGCGTCGCGCGCGACGTCGACGCCAAGAAGTTCGCCGCCGGCACGATGAGCCTGCTCATCGACGACAAGAGCTACGACGTGGAGCTCGAGGTCGTCGGCGAGAGCGAGTCGAAGGGCGCCTACAACACCCTCGTCCGCGGGCAAGTCGTCCGCCTGGACGTCCTCGACGAGCGCCAGGTCCGCATGGGCATGACCAGCGCGCAGTTCTCCGTCGAGGGTCCCCAGACCGTGACCGCGCCGATGCCCGGCAAGATCGTCGAGCTCTCCGTCGCCGTCGGCGACGAGGTCGAGGAGGGCGCGCCTTTGGTCATCATGGAAGCCATGAAGAT
>JAUHYN010000749.1 GCA_030426505.1 bacterium
AGGCCCACCGATACTCTATGTAGGCAGCGCACCCATGAAGACCTCCCGCACCCTACTGCTCGGCGCCCTCGCGACCCTCCTCGTCGCCGCCAAGCCGTACGCGGGCGGGCACATCCGCTCGAAGTCCGGCGTCGACGTCGAGAAGCTCCTGAAGCGCCCCGGCGTCCGCTGGGTCGTCATGAACTTCCACGACAACGACTCCCCCAAGAGCCGCGCCCAGGTCCCCGAGTGGGAGAAGCTCGTCGAGGAGTTCAAGCCCCACGGCCTGCACGTCGTCGTCGTCACCGGCCTGCACCCCGACTTCGACCGCGACCAGTTCCGCTACATCGCGTGCGAGCACCCCGGTTGGCAGCCCGACCAGTTCGCGTGTGACGAGATCGGCTTCGTGGCGACCGGCCTCGGCGTCGACGAGCGCCCCGCCGCGTTCCTGTGGACCTGGCCCGGCCGCATCCTCGTGCAGCAGGGCGACGTCCACCAGATCCGCGCCGCGCTCGAGAGCGACCTCCGCCGTAACCCGCGCTTTTCGAAGACCGCGCCGTTCGCGAAGGTCGAGATGCCGACCTACGACTTCGCCAACCCGCACGCCAAGGCGCTGCAGATGAGCATCGACAACCTCGCGAAGGTCACCGAGCCCGGCTCGGAGCGCCTCGTCGAGTTCGCGCGCAAGTGGATCGGCACGCCGTACGAGATGTACGGCAACACGCGTCACGGCATCGACGACTACAACCTCGTCCACGACTGCTACAAGACGGTCTACGGCATCGAGGTCGGGAAGACGCGCCGCGAGCAGCTCCGCACCAACCCCGAGGTTCCGGTCGACCTCGCCGACGTCGAAGCCACGCTCCGCCCCGGCGACCTGATCGGCTGGGTCGTCCACGCCGGCCAGATCCCGCGTCGCGTCGGCGTGTACCTCGGCAACCGCATGTACCTGTGGGTCTACATGGTCGCCGGCGCGCGCGTCAGCCCGCTGCCCGAGTACACCTGGGAGACCTATTGGCTCGTCGCGCGACGCCCGCTCGCGCACGCGCCGAACTACCCCCGTGAGGCGCAGGCCGCCGTCGCGACCCCGAACTACGGGGTCGGCAACGGCGCGTCCGCGGCCTTCGACCCGGCGGCGGCTGCCGCCATCGCCCCCGCGCGCGACGACGAAGCGTCGACGTGGGACACCGAGGAGGACGAGTGGTGAACAAGACGACGACGACGATCGCGATCCTGACCCTCTTCGTCAGCGCCCCCGCCGCGGCGCAGGACCTCGGCAACGCGCTCCAGTACATCGAGGACAACTTCGGCGAGGAGGGCGTCGCCGGCTACGAGTCGCTCGTCGAGCCGCAGCGCCACGAGGCCCTCGCGATGCTCACCGCCCGGGACGTCCAGGTCGGCAAGGACCTCACCGAGTACGACTGCTGGGACTCGCCGATCGACGGCGGCGGCACCGTCATGCGCACCAGCGGTGAGCAGGGCTGGGCCACGCGCGCGTGCCACGAGTACAAGTTCCGGCAGGACGAGGTCCCCGGGTTCCGCACGGTCGGTGACCGCATCCTCACCGAGCGCGAAGTGATGGCGATGATCGAGGGCCCGGCGGCGCGTCAGCGCATCCCGCCGATCATGCTCCTCACGATGATCCGCTTCGCGTCCGGCTTCCGCCCCGGCGCGATCTCGAACGAGGGGCACAAGGGCCTCCTCCAGCTCCGCGAGGACAACCTCGCCGCCGTCGGCATCCACGACCACGGCGACCTCCTCGATCCGGTGAACAACATCGAGGTCGGCGCCGAGTACTACGTTCGCCTCACCATCAAGACCGGCGGCTACTTCGGCGCGCTGATGTCGTGGCACGAGGGCCTGAACACGCTGGTCAAGGAGGGCTGGAACTCCGTCGACAAGCGCAACCTGTACTGGGTGCGCGAGGTGGACCGCTTCTACTTCTCCGAGGGCCGGTCGCACCGCTTCCCGACCGACATCGCCGCCTCGTCGATGACCTTCGTTTGGACCTGGATGGACTAAAGGTGCCACGCTCCCTCCGATGAGCTGGTTCTCGGGCCTCGCCTGCGGGCGCTGCGAAACGCCGCACGATCACCACCGCGTCCAACGCACTTGCACCGCCTGCGGCGGACCGCTCCTCGCGCAGTACGACTTCGATCGCGTCGCGCCCACGCTCGACGACGTCTTGGCGCGACGGCCCGGCCAACACCGCCTCTTCGAGCTGTCGCCCCTCGCGGGCGGAATCGACGCGCCGACCCTCGGTGAAGGCGCCACGCCGCTCGTCCCCGTGCCGCGCCTCGGCGAGGCGCTCGGGTTGTCGCGGCTGCTCGTGAAGGACGAGGCGCAGAACCCGACGGCGTCGTTCAAGGCGCGAGGGATGGCGGCGGCCATGGCGCGCGCGAAGGAGCTCGGCATCGAGGCCGTGTGTCTGCCCTCCGCGGGGAACGCCGGCGGCGCCGCTGCGGCGTATGGCGCGATGCTCGGCATCGAGGTCCACGTCTACATCCCGAAGAGCACGCCTTCGCCGATCGTCGAGGAGACGCGCGCGCTCGGCGCCGAGGTCACGCTGATCGACGGGACGATCGCGGACGCCGGCCGCGAGCTCGCGCCCGCCGCGGAGGAGCACGGCTGGTTCCCGCTCTCCACGCTGCGCGAGCCGTACCGCATCGAGGGCAAGAAGGTGATGGGCTTCGAGCTCCTCTACGATCTCGGCTCGCTCCCCGAGGTCATCGTGTACCCGACCGGCGGCGGCACGGGCCTCATCGGCATGTACAAGGCGTTCGACGAGATGGAGCGCCTCGGCTGGATCGACGACCGCCGCCCCAAGATGATCTCCGTGCAGACCGCGGGCTGCGCGCCGATCGTGCGCGCGTTCGATCGAGGCCTCGACCACGCGCCGGTCTGGGAGGCGCCGCAGATGACCGCAGCGTTCGGGCTGCGCGTCCCCGGGGCGCTCGGTGACTTCCTGATCCTGCGCGCCGTGCGGGACTCCGGCGGCGCAGCGGTCGCGATCGAAGAAGCGGACCTCCTCGACGGCCAGCAGCTGCTCGCGAAGCGCGCGGGGATCCAGGGCTCGGCCGAAGGCGGCGCGTGCGTCGCGGCGGTGCGGAAGCTGAAGGACGAAGGCGCGATCGCCGAGGACGACCGCGTGGTCGTCTTCAATACGGGTCACGCGCTCAAGTACGGCGGCTGATCAGCGCACGAGGGCGGGCGCGAACGCCCAGTCGTTGTCGTAGAAGCCGGCGGCGCGCGCGCCGCGGCGCTCGTAGACGAAGTAGTCCGGGTAGCCGAAGCCGCTGCGGAACGGGAGGAGCCCGTTGAGGAGGATCTCGTCGCCGAGGGGCGCGTGGATCAACGCGGAGAGGCGTCCGTCCTCCGGGAAGACGGTCACGATCGCGGCGTCGTCGTAGCGCGTCCCGCCGAGCGTCACGCCGGACGCGTCCCACTCGACGGGGAGGTTCGTCGCGTCCGCGACGAGCGCGGCGTCCGTGCCGAGGTACACGACGTGGTGCGCGGCGCGGAGCTCGTCGGTGAGCGCGCTGGCCGGGATGGCCGCGGCGTATCCGTTGCCGATCAACTGCCACGCGGAGATCGCGTAGGCGGCGTAGCGCCGGTAGTAGTCGCCGTCGTCCGGGTAGACGTAGAGGAAGGGCGAGAGGAAAGCCTCCTTGAACGGGCCGTGGGCGCCGGGCCGCTTCACGGCTTCGCCGAACGCCATCGTGTCGGCGGTGACTGCGCGCGCCTCGCCGTCGACGGTGACGTTGGAGATCCCAGCCGCCATCAACCGCGCGCCGTCGAGCTCGAGGCGCGCGACGTTGTCGGTGGTGATCGCGAGGGCGCCCGCGCCGGCGGCGGTAGAGGTGACGACGGCGGTCGCGTACGGATCCTCGACCGCGACGATCTCGGCGAAGCCGTACCGGCCGTTCACCCACGGCGCCGCGGAGTGGAACGTGAAGCGCGTGGGGTTCGGGTCGACGGTGCGCGCCCGCATGAAGTCCATCATCGGCGTCCAGTCCACGCAGTCGGCGCCGTCGGCGACCTCGCCGTTCCACCAGTGCCCGGCGCCGGGTTGCTCGTGGTAGCGGACGTCGCTCGTGATCTGGAGCGCGCGGTCGCGCATCTGGCGGCCGTGCGAGACGGGGACGTTGTCGTCGGCGTCGCCGTGGATGATGAAGACGCCGCGCCCCGCGATGTTCTCCAAGAGGTCGAGTGTCTGGCTCTGGTGCTGCGCTGCACGGAACGCTTCGGGGAGCCCGGGCCCCTGCGGCGAGCGCGCGCCGCCGTACTGATCGAATTGGCTCCAGCCGGCGCTCGGCCCGAACACCGCGAAGCGGTCGGGGTGATTCACGCCGACGTTCCAGGTGCCGTGTCCGCCCATCGAGTGCCCAGTGAGGTAGATGCGGGTCTCGTCGATCCTGTAGTTCGCGACGGCGGTGTCGAGGACCTCCATCGCGTCGATGCGACCCCAGTCCTCCCAGTCGAAGCCGAACGGGTGGCGGTTGGTCGGCGCGACGACGTACGCCCAGTCCTTCTTCGAGTACGCGCGCGCGTGGCCGAGGGCCTGCACCGCGGCGCCGTGCAGCGCGAGGATCACACCGTACTCGCGGTTCGCGTCGAAGTCGGAGGGCGGGACGACCGCGTAGTACTGCACCGAGTGATCGATGCGGCTGACGAGCGTGCGCCGGTGCGTCGCGGTCGCGGTGATCGTCTCGAGCTCGATC
>JAUHYN010000750.1 GCA_030426505.1 bacterium
CGTCTTCCTCGGCGCGCACCCCGCGTGGATGCTCGGCGCGCTCTACTCCGGCGCGGCGGACGTCGCGGAGTACGACGTGATCGGCGGGCTCCTCGGCGAGCCCCTCGAGCTCGTGCGCGGCAAGACGCAGGACGTATTGATGCCGGCGCGCGCGGAGATCGTGCTCGAGGGCGTGGTCTCCTGGGACAAACGAACGAAGGAGGGCCCGTTCGGAGAGTTCACCGGGTACGGCACCGGCGAGACCACCACGCCGATCTTCGAGGTCACCGCGATCTGCGAGCGCGACGACGCGATCTTCCAGGACGTGGTCAGCGGGCACATGGAGCACCTCGTGTTGCCGATGCTCGCGATCGAGAGCCGCGCGCGACGCGACGCGAAGGCGGTGAGCGCGAACGTGGTCGACCTCGCGCTGCCGGCGCCGTTCACGATCGTGGTGTCGATGGACAAGGCCGACGACGACGAGCCGCGCCGCGTGATGGACGCGCTGCTCGCGGGCGACATCTACCGAAAGCACGTGATCGTGGTGGACGCCTCCGTGGACCCGAGCGATCTGCGCGCGGTGTTCGGCGCGATGGCGCTCGGGACGCAGGCGGACGTCGACGTCCACACATTCACGGACGCCCTGGGGACGCCGCTCGATCCGTCCTGCACGAATCGCGAGGGGCGCGTGACGAAGATGGGGATCGACGCGACGCGACGCCGCGAGGGCGCGCGCGAGGTCACGAAGAACACCGTGCCGAAGGACGTGTGGGATCGCATCGACGTCAACGCGCTGCTCGGGAGGAAGGACTGACGTGGGTCGCTTCATCGTCGCGGGGACCGGCGCGAGCGGCGCGCTGTACTTCGAGCGCACCGTGCGCGCGGTGCTCATGGGCGGGCACGACGTGGACGTCGTGGTGTCGTCCTACGGCAAACTCACGCTGAGCGCGGAGACGTCGTTCGGGGACTTCGACGGCGACGTCGTCGCGTGGCTCGAAGAGCGCTACGGCGAGTACGGCGGTTCCGTCACGGGGCACGCGGCCGGCGACCAGACCTCGCGCATCGCGAGCGGCTCGGCGAAGTGCGACGGGATGATCGTGGTGCCGTGTTCGATGAAGACGCTCGCGGGGATCGCGAACGGCCTCGCGTCGAACCTGATCGAGCGCGCGGCGGACGTGACGCTCAAGGAGCGGCGCCCGCTGGTGGTCGTTCCGCGCGAGACGCCGTTCTCGATCATCCACCTGGAGAACATGCTGAAGCTCGCGCGCGCGGGGGCGTCGGTCGTGCCGGCGAACCCGGCCTTCTATCAGCACCCCGAGTCGTTCGCGGACCTCGCGGACTTCGTCGCGCAGCGGGCGCTGGCCGTGGCGGGCGTGGACGTGACGTTGTTCGAGGCGTGGCAGGGCAAGGCGAGCCTCGAGCGGTAGCTCGCGACGACGCCGTTCATTCCACGATCTGGAACGGCACGGCTTCGGGGGTGGTGATGATGAGTGGCGTCACGCCTTGGAGCAGCGCACCTTCGTCCGGATAGAAGAGCCCGCCCGACCGGATGACGTCGCCCGCATCGAACTGCACCAAGACTTGTCCTTCGGAAGCGTAGGTCGAGTTCCCGACCGACGCATTCAACGAGACGTTCAACGTCGGTCCGAGCTCGGTGGCGTTGATCGGCGTCGGCGCATCCGGACCGAACGGCGACACCACACCGGGCAGGAGGTCGTAGTACGGATTGGGTTGCGGTCGGACGTCATAGATGTCGCCGACGCGCGCCAGCGAATCCGGATTGCCGGCCGCGAGGCCATCGCTCCCGAGGTACTGCGGATCGGTCCACCGATACAGGGGCGTGTCGGGCGTGATGCCGTTGCTGGTCAGGAAGTCGAGCTGGACGGAGTCGAGGTCGTAGCCCGCCCAGGCGCCGTCGGCGACCGGCGGTCTCGCCGGGTTGGCGGCCGACAACGCGGCGCCACCGTCCTCCAGCGCGCGAACCGCGTTACGTGACGAGTACACCGAGCGCGCTTGCGTGCCGGCGAGCCCGCCCCAGAAGCCGACCTGCGCAACGACGGCTGCGCGCTCTGCGCCACTCAACTCGTCCCAGTTCTGCGCCGCATTCACGACGACGTCGCCGATCGCAGCGCCGTCCGCGACCGTCGCCGTGAAGCCGAGGCCAATCGCGGTCCGCGCGAAGCCGTTCGAGATCGATCGCGCCCCGACGTTGGCGAACGCGGTCGAAGCCGCGCTGCTCCCGAGCGCGCTGAACCCGAGCGCACCCGCGGCGCCTTGGAGCCACAGCGAACGTGCCTCGCCACTCGCGAACGGATTGAGGCTCTGACCGTGCTGGGAGAGGTCGCGCAGACCGAGGCCGGCGCGCACCGCCGTGTAGCCGGCCAACGTCGCGCCGCCGTACGTGATCGCCGCGGCCACCGCGGGCGACGCGGCGCCGCCCGTGCCCACGATCGCGGCGGTACCGAGCGCGAAGCCGCCGATCAGAGCCGCGGCGTCGACGACGACCAGCGCGTGTTCGACGAACGTATCGCGAACCGCGTGTGTGTTCTCGGTGACGGTCTCCACGTGCGCCGGTCGGGTCGGGTCGTTCGACTCGAGGCTGAGATCGGCGGGGTACGTGATGGTGCCCGGCGGGAGTCGATTGTTGTCGCGCCAGTCGTCCAGGTCGTCGTAGCGCCGGCCGCCGTCGTCGATCAGGAACTGCTCACCGCCCTCGCCGGTCACGCGGAACAATGGAATGGGCGCCGGCGGCGGACGACCTGTGAAGTCGCTCTCGACCATCAGCGGGATCGTCTCGATCGTCGCGGGCGTGCCGACGGAAGATTCGATCTGCTCCACGACCGGGTCGATGAACTCGAGCGCCTCTTCACCGTAGAGCGAGAACGGACCGTCGCCGATCGGCGCCTCGGTGGGTGCGAGGCCGAGCGCGAAGCCGACCTCGTTCGACAGGTCCGTGCCTTCGAGCGGAGGACGGTCGCCGCGCAAGCTGTATTGCGTGAACGCCGGCGCGTAGAGAGCGTCGCGGTGCTCTTCGAGGACGGCCTCTTCTTTTCCATTGTCCTCGACGCCGCCGATGTCGGTGGTCGAACGGATCGTGGCGGGCGGTGTGTCGCTCGCGAGGTGGTTCGCGCTGACGGCGACGAGAACGGCCTGGGGAGGCGGCGTCTCCTGCGCGAGGCCGCCGAAGGTGTTCGAACCCGACAGCGCCGCGAACTGCTCCATGAACTGCGCTTGCTGCTCGACCGGCAGATCACCGACGACGTCGAACACCACGGACGGCGCGGCGGTCTGGAGGTTGAACAGGGTCGAGTCCGCGTCGCCTTCATCGAGGGCCGCGTACTCGGGGTGCTGCAGGAATGCGTCGTAGAGTTCGTCGGACAGCCCGCTCTCGTACGCCGCCTGCTCGAACATGGTCGGGCCCGCCAGGGCGAGCTGGGTCTCCGGACGCACTTCGTAGAAGGTCGTCTCGCCCGACGCGTCGGTGCGGGCGATCAGCGGGAGGTCGCCGGGGTTCGCATCGCGCCGGTGGTCACGGTCGACCGCCACCAACTCGAACGAAGAGTCGGGGTACCGGCCGGCGAGACCGGCGATGACCGGACCGTAGACGTGCTCGGCGCCGGCCTCCTCGACATAGCCCGCGTCATTGGGTCCACGCGCGTTGCCGAAGACGGCGGCGCCGAGCACGTCGAGCTGCAGAGCGTTGTCCTCGAGCGCATCGTCGAGGGCCTCGGGATCGCCAGGCCCCAGCGATGCCCTCAGCTGGCTCTCCCATTGCGCCCGCAGTTCGGCCTCGCCGCCGTTGGCGCGCTCCGGCTCGAACACGCTGACGGCTAGATCCGGCGGGACGTCCTCGAGCGCACGCGCGGCCTCGTCGTAGATGCGAGCCGCATCCACGAACCGATCTTCGGCGGCGCGAACGCGAGCTTCCTCTTCGCTCCGTCGATCTTGTTCGGCGTCGAACTGTTCGTGGAGACGAAACGCTCGAAACGATTCGTTGCTCCGCACGACGGCGCGCCCCGTCGCAGCGGTATGTACGGTCGGCCGCGGACCCGCCGCAGGCGGGGGCGTGTCGATGGACGCGGGTTCGTCCCGGCGGAGTCGACGAGGCGCATCCGTCGTACGTCGCGTGGGCGTGTCGGGTCTCGTGACCTTCAGCGGAATCCGACGAGGGGTGTCGCCGCGCAGGACCGTCATGTCCGAAGTTACGCGAGCGTCGGCGAGGGATTTCGCGTCGTAATGGCCCCGTAAGGGGTCACGACGTCGCGCCGGAGCAGGGTTTCTCGGTCGTGCTAGGATGCCGCCGATGCGACGGTGGGGCGTCCTCGCCGCCCTCGTGGCGCTCGGCGGCTGTACGGCGAAGGAGGATCGAAGCGGCGACGACGGGCCGCGCGCGAAGCGCTCCGTCCTCCTGATCACGATCGACACCCTGCGCGCCGACCACCTCCCGACCTACGGCTACTTCCGCGACACCGCCCCCAACATCGACGCGTTCGCGAAGGAGGCGATCGTCTTCGAGCACGTCGCGACGCCGATGGCGACGACGCTCCCCGCGCACACCTCGATCATGACCGGGACCCCGCCGCGCCGGCACGAGATCGTCCGCAACGGGCTCGTCTTCGAGTCCGAGCCCGGCCTGCGCACCGTCGCCGAGGTGTTCGAGAAGGCCGGCTACCAGACCGCGGCCGTCGTCAGCGCGAGCCCCGTCGCCGACGGCACCGGC